>JAJFJH010000021.1 GCA_021774155.1 Nitrosomonas sp. | reverse complement strand
TCTCTGCACATTGCTCAATCAGACAGGCTATTTTACTTGCTTGCTACAAATTAGAACTCAAATCGGTTTGGTTCTGATTTGAAACTGAATTCAAATCTGATCGCCCAGCAGCTAATTGGTGGTGATGAGCAGCTTTCTCTGCATATTCCGCCGCAGCTTTCTCGTATTTGCGGATCTTGTTAACGGCATGCGATTTGTTCCTCCGGGCATTTTTACCGAAATAGCTGGAACTTGGCTTATGGCTTATTTCTTCAACTTTAGCCTGCATTTCTTTGGCTAAGTTTTCAAATTGACTCGCTAAAACATCATGTTCTGCAGCACTAGCTGCAACAGAATTCATTGATACACCGAAGATCATAAGTGTAAGTAATGAAAAAATTACAAAACTTTTTTTGGTTGCTGTTTTCATGATGACCTCTCCTAGTAATTTGACTTGTGATCATTGTAGATATGTCAATGCACTAAGTATATTGGGGTAACTATTATTCTTTACCAAGGGAAACCATTAAACGTCCTTCAGACTGTCAAAGCCAACTGTTGGAACGGGACAAAATGGATCCAATCTCTTTCTCTTTTTTAGCTTTTGTACTGGTGGGTAGCGCAACAAACTGCTTATGACTTATGGACTGCACCCAAAGCTGGTTTACCGAAAGTTAAACACACCAACCAGCCTGTGCATGGATAACAAATAACAAATTACTTGGCAACACCGAATTAAGTTATATGCTCCCAGAACCCCACATTCAAACACGACTAATGATAGTAGCGGTGTCCCAAAATACCCCCATGGTTAATGGGCAGGTATCACATAATCAACTGTAAGCATCTCTAGTAAATGCTCATTCTGATCACGAAAATAAACACCGCGTCCACCATAATTATGATTGATTTTCATATCATCAGCCTCACTGGGCCCACTGCCATATTTAATATTCTCAGTGGCTTGTAATCGCTCGAAAATTTCATCAAATTCTTTCTCGGAAACTTTGAATGCATAATGATTTGATTCAAACTTCTCTCTACTGTCAAAGTCCAGACACAGCGTATCATTCACACGTACCACGATGAAGCGCGAAAACTCGCCGACATATTCAAAACCAAACCATTCACAATAGAGTTTTGCCGATTCAACGTTATTGAAGCATGGCACAATAGTGTGATTAAGTGTAATAGCCATCGATTCCTCCTTACAGCAGCGTATTAAAAAGTTAGTTGCTATATATTAACTTTTAAGATCTTCTCCAAGGCGGCTATTTTCATTAGACTTATCTTCTTGTTTCTTCCATTCATCATAACAGTCGAGACCACAATAATACATAATGTAATCAGTTGCTTTATCACTCTTGGCTTCAGAAATAGGTATTTCCTTAAAGCATACTTCACAAGTGATTATTTCTGGCTCAATTATTTTTTTTTGCTCAATCATTTCTAAACCTCCTATTTCAACCTTAGAACGGGTGGTTGGTTTCTCTTATGCATATGCACAGTAGACAGTAATATGTTTGAAAACAAATCTTCTCATTCGAGATGTGTCCCTTATTCGCGCTTTTCATCTGCTTTTACTGAATCGAAGTGATCTCATTCATTCAGTAAATTATGTCGCTTGAAATAGCCTTCCATGCCGGTATCGTCCAATGAAAAACAGAGTTGATTTTGATTGTGTCGTAAGTCTCACCTTCGGAGAAAACGATCAACCTCGTACGTTCCGTATTTTGCACTTTGCGTAATGCTGTGATCCAGACTAATGGCACAAGTTCCTTCATGCCACGCTGAAAAGACTCTAATTCATTAGAGCACTGATATATCCGGTTGCACCTGGGTACAGGGATGAAGAATAACCATTTTAAAAAAGACAGCAGTTGGTTGATACGAGCAAAACAACTGTTTTTTCCTTAATCCAAGGGCACTTAAGGGTGCGGCCCCTTTTTATCTTTTTACCCAAAACAAAGCCACAACAAAATTATAAGAATATCTTAATAATTGGCGCCAAGATTGCGATAATAATCGGCAAAACGCGATCAGTTATCTTTGACGTATTCATAATTAAGTGAAAAAAAGATTTGATGTACCACAAAACAACATAGTGGCGCGGCAAAGCGCCCGTAACACTTGTCCATGTATTATCTGAATTATAAGTGTTATTTTTAACATCCCAATTAAATAAACCCTCTTGAAAAACTTGCAAATCATGCTTTTCTAGTCCTTTTGCAATCCGGCATTTCTCTACATGATTAAGTGCCAACCCCTTAAAATGAAATATAAATGTGGATTTAATTTTTAAATTATTCTCTTCGCGCAGATATTGATAATAACGGAGAAAAAAATACACCCAAAGAAACCAAACCGCATTTATAAGAACTTCAGGTCTACCAATTACTAACTCCGTTCCAAGTAGACTCACTTTCGTAATATCAACATGAGCGAAGTCAAAAATAATTAAAAATCCACTAATTAACAATAAATTTCTTCGCTGTCTCAATAGATCACAATTCATTAAGTTTTTCAACCTTACTAATACTACAGAAGACTTCTAGAAGTTCCGGGGACACGACACTTATCTACTCTTTGACTTTGAACCTGATTTATTAGATCACTGCAGTATGACATTTAGAAACAGATACGTACAGACTCCAAAATCTGACACTATCTGCTTAAAACAAAGAAAAACACCAAAAGGCTATCTTTGAATTTATTGAAGTGCTTTATAATTACGCTAATAAGCATGTAAAGATTAGTAACCAAAACCTTGTTCATATCACCAGTCGGGTAACATTCACAATTAAGTTAGAATAATCGCTCTTTTGCCGTATCCTCTCAATCAAATCGATCGACGGTTTTTGTGAACACACCGAGTTGGCGGGAAGTATCAAGACATCGCGCGCGGCCTAACCCATTTAATAACCATGGCAAAACAAACTTACGACGAATCCTCGATTAAAGTCCTACGTAAACTGGAACCGATCCAGTTACGGCCGGGCATGTACACCCGCACTTCTGACCCCACGCACATGGTTGTGGAAGCTATCGACAATGCGGTCGATGAGGCGATGGCGGGTCATGCTAAGCATATTGAAGTCACCCTTTATCGGGACGGCTCTGTTTCTGTCTCAGATGATGGGCGCGGCATTCCGGTTGGTTTGCATGCGGAAGAGAAAGTCCCGACTATACAGGTGGTGTTTCAGGTGATTCATTCCGGCGGCAAGTTTGCCAAAGGCGAGGCAGACAGCAGCTACAAATTCACCGGCGGTTTGCACGGTGTTGGCGTTTCAGTGACTAATGCACTATCTACCCGACTCGAAGTTGACGTCAAGCGCAATGGCAAAATACACCGCATCGTCT
This sequence comes from Nitrosomonas sp., assembly GCA_021774155.1. Classification (GTDB taxonomy): domain Bacteria; phylum Pseudomonadota; class Gammaproteobacteria; order Burkholderiales; family Nitrosomonadaceae; genus Nitrosomonas. The sequence continues at coordinate 6,041 of JAJFJH010000021.1, read as the reverse complement.
TTGCTGATGGCGAGGTTGTCGAGCCGTTAACCGTGATCGGCGATTGCTGCGCACGCAATACCGGCACAACGCTGCGCATTTGGCCCAATGCCAAGTATTTCGACTCCCCTTCACTCCAGCGAGGCGAATTAGAGCATTTGCTACGCGCCAAGGCAATGCTGCTGCCCGGCGTTAAAGTGTTGCTCAAGACTGAAACCGACGCTGATTTTGACGTGAAAGAGTGGCATTTTCATGGCGGCATCGCGCAGTATCTCGACCAGATGATTGCTGAAGACGAGCCAGTCGCACCTACTTTTTGTGGTGAAAAAAAACTGACGGCTAATGAAACCTTCTGCGATGGCGAAGGCGTGCAATGGGCGCTGGCATGGGTTGAAGGTTCCGGTGGCGGCGAATCTTATGTCAACTTGATCCCTACCATGGGTGGCGGAACACACGAAGCGGGTTTGCGCGATGTGGTGTTCAACAGTGTACGCACCTTCGCAGAACAACACGGACTGATGCAGCGCAACGTCAAGCTCGCGGCAGAGGATGTGTGGAGCAAGCTCCGCTTTGTCTTGGCACTACAGATGGTTGACCCAAGCTTCTCAGGACAGACTAAGGAAAAATTGTCCTCGCGTGAAGCAGTTAAATTAGTCAACGCCACCATGAAGGACACACTGGATTTGTGGTTAAACGCGCATGTGGCCGAAGCGACGAAAATTGCTGAACAGGCTATCAAAAATGCCATTGCTCGCGGCAAAACGGCTAAAGCCGTCGAACGCAAGAAAGGTTCGGGTGTCGCCGTGATGCCGGGAAAACTCACCGATTCCGAACTAACCGGCCCCAACGCTGAATTATTTCTGGTGGAGGGAGATTCCGCAGGTGGCTCTGCTAAAGCGGGACGTGACAAAGAGCTACAGGCTATCCTGCCACTACGCGGCAAGGGCATGAATAGCTGGGAAGTCGAGCAATCGCAAATACTGGCGAATCAGGAAATCCATAATATCGCCGTGTCGTTAGCCATTGACCCACACAAAATGGACAGCAATGTGGACATGAGCACCTTACGCTATGGCAAGGTGATTATCTTATCTGACGCGGATGATGACGGCAGCCATATTCAAGCGCTGCTGCTTACGCTATTCTTCCGGCATTTTCCGCAGATGATTCAACAAGGACACGTTTATATCGCCCAACCACCGCTGTTTCGGATCGATGTCCCCGCACAGGGTAAAAACAAACCGTTACGCAAACTCTACGCTTTGGACCAAGCGGAGCTGGACATTATTGAAGCACGCTTGCATCAAGAGGGCATTAAAGAAGATAGCTGGACCATTTCTCGTTTCAAAGGTTTGGGCGAGATGGATGCCATCCAACTGTGGGAAACCACCTTATGCCCTGACACGCGCCGACTGGTGAGGATCAACATGGGCGATATGGCTGAAGCGGTTGCCACTTTCGACACCCTAATGGGTAAGTCACACGCCGGCGAGCGCAAAGAATTGATTGCCATCCATGGCAACGAAGTTGAGGCGGATATTTAACGATGAAAAATATGGATCTGTTTGATGTGCTGAACGACCCTTCATCAACACCAGAAACGAAGACGGAGACAGAAACGTTAGCACCACCTGAGCCACCGACACCACCAGCGCCTTCTGAAGGCGGCAATGATAACGGCGACAACGGTTTCGACCTCGCCGAATACACACATCAGGTGTATCTACGTTACGCCATCAGCGTGGTCAAAGGACGCGCGCTGCCCTCTATCTCAGACGGTGAAAAACCCGTACAACGCCGCATTCTCTATGCCATGCATCGTTTGGGTCTGAGCCAGGGATCAAAACCGGTGAAATCAGCCCGCGTGGTTGGTGACGTGATTGGCAAGTATCACCCACATGGCGACTCAGCTTCCTACGAAGCCATGGTGCGCATGACGCAAGATTTTGTGTTGCGCTACCCACTCGTCGATGGCCAGGGAAATTTCGGCTCGCGTGATGGCGACTCACCCGCAGCCATGCGTTACACGGAAGTCCGACTCACTAAATATTCTGAGTTGTTGCTGTCTGAGGTCGATGCTGGCACCGTAGATTTCCGCCCTAATTATGATGGTTCCGAGCAAGAACCCGTTGACTTACCCGCACGCCTCCCCTTCCTGTTACTCAACGGCGCATCCGGCATTGCCGTCGGCATGGCCACAGAATGCCTACCACACAACATGCGCGAAGTCGGCGATGCTGCCATCGCGCTGATGCGTAACCCCTCCATTAGCATTGATGACATTTTTCAGTATATTCAGGGACCAGATTTCCCAGGCGGCGGTCAATTAATTAGCAGCACTAAGGATATACGCGATATTTATGCAACAGGCCGAGGCATTTTCCGTGTGCGCGCACGCTGGACCATAGAGCAACAAGCACGCGGACAATGGCGCATGGTGGTGCATGAGCTGCCGCCGGGTGTTTCCGTCAAAAAAGTGTTGGAAGAAATCGGCGAATACGCTGACCCACAAGTAAAAGCAGGCAAAAAAGACTTGTCCGTCGCACAAAAACAGATGAAACAACTGTTTCTCGGCGCGCTGGAAGCCGTGCGTGACGAGTCTGGCAAAGATGCGTCTGTGCGCGTTGTTCTGGAACCACGTTCCTCACGTATGCCGCAAGAAGAATTCATCGCCTTGCTGCTCGCGCATACCAGCCTGGAATCCACCGCACCCGCCAATATGGTCACCATTGGGCTGGATGGCAGACCTAATCAAAAGAACATTCTAGAGCTTCTTACCGAATGGGTACAATTCCGTTCGACCACGGTTACACGCCGCAGCCAAACAAGACTCGACCAGGTGCAAAAACGTTTGCACATTTTGACCGGTCGCATGACGGTATTGCTCAATATAGATGAGGTCATCCGAGTGATTCGTGAAGCGGATGATCCCAAAACTGATTTAATGGCTCAATTCAGCATTACTGCCATTCAGGCAGATGACATTCTGGAAATTCGATTACGTCAGTTGGCCCGCCTGGAAGCCATTCGTATCGAAAAGGAAATGAATTCGCTAAAGACAGAAGAGGACGGGCTAAAAACGGTGCTAAGCAATGCAACGGCCATGCGCGATATGATCATCAACGCGATCAAAGCTGACGTAGAGAAATTTGGCGATGATCGCCGCACCTTGATTGAACCGGCCGAACGTGTGGCTAGCAAGGCAGTATCCGCACCCGACGAACCAAACACCGTCATTTTGTCTAAAAATGGCTGGATACGTCAACGCAGCGGCCATGAAGTCGACATGAACACGCTGTCATTCAAGGACGGCGATCAATGCTTGGCGATTGAACGCACACGCACCGCTTATCCACTGGTTATTCTGGACAGTGGTGGGCGCGCTTACAGTTTATCCTCAACAGACATCCCCGGCGGTCGAAGCGATGGCGTACCTTTGACTTCATTGTTAGACATGCCCCCAAAGATAAAAGCAGTCGCCATGTGCGCAGCGGCACCTGACACTCAATACTTATTCAGCTCATCCAGCGGCTACGGCTTTATTGCGACGCTAAAAAAATTAGTATCGCGCCAGAAAGCTGGCAAAGCCTTCATGACGTTAAATGACAAAGATAGCCTGCTACAACCAGCACATGTTGCTAAAGGCTGCCTCATCGTGGCACTGGGTAGCAATGGCAAACTACTCTCATTCCCAATCAGCGAAATGAAAGAATTGTCGGGGGGAAAAGGTGTCATCATTCTTGGATTGAATGAGGGCGATACACTGATTTCCACAACCATATTACCAGAAGGTGCGTCGCTGCAGATCAGAGGAATAAGCCGTGGCAACAAGCCATCACAGTGCATATTGACATGGGAAGAACTGCAACCGTTCGTACTACACCGAGCGCGCAAAGGCATACTGGCGCCGGTTAAATTCAAACCGGAGAAGATTGAATTGCTCTGAGCTGAGTTCTAACAATTTGTACACGATATAAGGTACGCGACACTGTGGAAGCAACGTCTATGAGACTAGCTCCCCGTCATTTACAATGACACACAAACTCAAAATCTAAATGCAAAATCTTTTTCGCTATCTACTGCCCGCGTGCTATATGGCAGCACTTTTTTATGTCTCTTCTATACCCGGGGATGTGATGGAAGTAGCCCCCGGATTTCGTTTGCTTACTCCAACCTGGCAAAATCTGTTACACGCACCCGTCTACGGAGGCTTGGCATTAAGCTGGTGGTGGACGCTAGAAACCCAATTAGCCGAAAAAAAGTCCAGACTTATTGCCGCATTCACCTTGACCATGATATACGGACTTGTGGACGAGACCTGGCAGCTATACATACCTGGCCGCTATGGGTCTCTTACTGATCTTGCCCTAAATGCGCTCGGTGCGGCAATTGCGCTTTGGCTAGTAGCTCGACATTCAACACACCACAGCTAGCCAGATATTGCATCAAGCTTAAACGCCAGAGGAGCAAAAACTTGTAGAGTCAGGTTCGGCATCTACTCTATCGTGAACACCGAACCCGACTTGATTCTATTTTAACTAATTTTATTAAGTGAAATACCCAATGCTTCCGCCACGCCCTTACCATATTCCGGGTCAGCCTTTAAGCAATTACTAATATGTCGTTTCTGAACTTCGATCGACGCACCACCCACTGAACGAGCCGTATTATCGAATAACAACTGCTGTTTTTCCTGGCTCATTAATCGAAACAAATTACCTGGCTGTGAGTAGTAGTCGTCATCGTCCTCGCGATGATTCCAATGATCAGCAGCACCATGAACGGCTAACGGTGGCTCTTTACACTCTGGTTGCTCTTGCCATTCCCCATGACTATTGGGCTCATAACCCTTAGTGCTGCCAAAATTACCATCCACACGCATCGCGCCATCACGATGGTAGCAGTGTACTGGGCATCGCGGTGCATTAACTGGAATATGACTGTGATTCACGCCCAACCGATACCGCTGCGCGTCACCATAGGCAAACAAGCGACCTTGCAACATTTTGTCCGGCGAAAAACCAATGCCCGGTACAATATTCGCTGGGTTGAAAGCAGACTGCTCAACTTCCGCAAAATAATTCTCGGGATTACGATTGAGTTCCAATACGCCGACGTCAATCAAAGGATAGTCACTGTGTGGCCACACTTTTGTCAGATCAAATGGATTAATCGAGTAGGTATCTGCGTCTTTTTCCGGCATCACTTGTATTTTCATTGTCCAACGCGGAAAATCACCTTTCTCAACACTTTCATATAAGTCTCTTTGCGCACTTTCGCGGTCATTACCAATCAACTCGGCTGATTCTGCGTCGGTCAGATTCTCAATACCGTGCATGGATTTAAAATGAAACTTCACCCAGAAACGTTCATTGTTCGCATTGATCAAGCTGAAAGTATGACTGCCAAATCCATGCATATGCCGGTATGTGCGCGGATTACCTCGGTCGCTCATGACGATCGTAATCTGATGCAGTGCTTCAGGAAGTAACGTCCAGAAATCCCAATTACTATTTGCATTGCGAAGATTTGTACGCGGATCACGTTTGACAGCGTGATTTAAATCTGGGAACTTGAGTGGGTCACGTAAGAAAAACACTGGCGTATTGTTCCCTACAAGATCCCAATTGCCTTCTTCTGTGTAAAATTTAACCGCAAAACCACGAATATCACGTTCTGCATCAGCTGCACCGCGTTCACCTGCCACGGTAGAAAAGCGCAAAAATATTTCCGTTTTTTTACCAATTTCAGAAAATAACTTGGCCTTGGTATATTGGCTGATGTCATGGGTCACTGTAAAGCTGCCATAAGCTCCTGAGCCTTTGGCATGCATACGACGTTCTCACGATCAAAGTGCGCCATTTTTTCCAAATACCAGACATCCTGGAGAAGCATTGGCCCTCTGGCGCCCGCTGTCATGGCATTTTGATTATCGGCAACTGGTGCGCCATTTGACGTTGTAAGGGTCGTTTTCTTTTCCATTTGACTACTCCTTTGAGGTTAATAAGTGCAAATTGAAATGTGCTGCGCAACACGACTAAAAAATGCTAGTACATTGTATC
>JAJFJH010000003.1 GCA_021774155.1 Nitrosomonas sp. | reverse complement strand
TCAAGTAAAAAGATAGCTGCAAGTATATGTTCAACTCTTGGTACTCAAGGGCGTATCTTAACGCTATCACAAAGATGAGCATAGTGACAGATCCAGACAATGGTGCGATGAATTGCCTCAGGTAGTTTTGAAAGTCGATCTTAATCAATTTGCGTACGGCTATAAGAGAAACCGGTGCCAGCATATAGCCGACGATAACGAAGGAGATGGCCACCGCCACAATGCCCCAGCGTACGGCCACCAGGAAGCCGATAACTGTGCAGGTAGCTTGCAGGAGTGCGATATTGAACTGCCACGCCGGCCTACCACAGGCCTTAATAACACTACCGTTGAAGAACAGCACCGATTGTAGAATGCCAATCGTTGCCAGAATTTGCATGATGGGAATGCTTGGGGCCCATTTTTCACCAAAAAGAGCCGGAACTATTTCAGGTGCCAGCGCCCCTAACCAAATGAAGATAGGAAAGGCTAACAGGCTTGTGTACTGCGTCACATCATAGAAAGCACGCCGCATCCGCTCCGGCTCATGTTGAATGCGAGAAAATGCTGGAAAGGCGACAGAGTTTGTCACAGCGGTAACAAGTCTAATTATTACCAACAACAACCGGTAACCGACCGTGTAGTAACCCAGCAAGGTTGGCCCTAAAAAATAGCCAATCAGAAAATCATCTGAACGCCGGACCAGGGCGTTCAAGGCGTTGGTACCCACTATCGAGATGCCAAAGGTGAAGAGCTCCTTGTAGTGTTTCTTGGACAGGTTTAGACCGGGCCTCCAATCGCTTGCCCGCCACAGCACGATGGCGCCGACCATGCTGCGCGTTAGGTGTTGAGCAACGAGGCTCCAGACGCCGAATCCTGTGAAGGCCAGGCTCACCCCGACAATACCAGCGACGAATGTGGCGATCAGTGAACGAGTGGCTAAGTTCTTGAAGGCGAGCTTGCGTTGTAGAATGGCGATTTGTGTGCTGCTCAGGGCGCCAAACATGAAACCAAGCGATAGCCACCGCAAAACCGGGCCCAAGCGCGGTTCTTGAAAAAACGAGGCGATGAAACCCGAGGCCGCTATACCAACCGCAGTCAAAAGAATGCCGGTCAAAACGCTGATCCAAAAAGCCGTGTCGAGATGCTCTCGTTCAAGATCGGCTTGTTGCACGATGGCCGCGCTAAACCCTTGGTCTATGAAAATCTCGATAAAAACGGTAAACGCTGAGGCCAACGCCACTAGTCCAAACGCTTCCGGAGGCAGCAGTCGTGATAAGGCAATAAAGGTGACTACCGTAATGCCCACTCTTCCCCACTTCTGAATGACCGACCAAACGATACCTTTGGCTGCTTGCTGCCGCAGATTCATTTTAGAGATTACCTCTGTTAGTTCTACTCGCTTTCACAAAAGCGGTATTTTGGGTCATTCCGACGCAGCGCTCTATTTTCAAGAGGGACCTAAACAACAGCAACACCCCTTCGACCGAGATAGAGCAATGGCTTATAGAGCACATACTGTTTTAGCCGCGACAAAGTCAAATTCTGTTGATTGAATTTGCTGTTCCTGGCTTTTTGGTAGGCCCACACATCTGCTTCGAGAGCATGGCCATATCCTTTTTGAAAAGATGGATATAGCTCTTGTTTGACAAAACTATAAAGTCTCAGATCCTCCTGGTTGGCTGCAACGAGCATCTCCCGCGTTTTCTTGTTCGACAATAGATCTTGTGCCAGACTATTGCTTCGAGCCACATTTACACGTTTATACCCAATATTTAGATTGTGGGCCATCGCAGCCTTCAGCAAAAGCATTGATTCATCGAAGCGCTCCGTCAGGCCCACGAAAACATTTTTTTTCTGAATGATCCGTATAGCTTCAGCCGCATCGGCCTTGCGAGCGATCATTTTCGTTTGCCGGTTGCGTGGCCAGTCCCTTTGGATCCAATCTTCAAAGACGAGGTTCTTCTTACCGCGATACTGGACATTGTACTGAAAATGGGAGGCGCTCGTTTTTAGCGGGTCGCGCATAAATGTGAAGTACTTAAACTCTGTGCCGTTTTCCTCTAGATCGACGTAGGCTCGCAGCCGGTGTCCGCCAATGCTCTCAAGTTTTGGGTAGATTTTGCGCAAGCGGTGCAGATCATGCGTAGAAAATGGCGGACCTGTCCACGTGGCCTGCCAAGGCTCCACCTCGCAATGACGAAGGCCAAATGAACTGCGGAGAATGTAGCGGACCGTCCGTCCGGCAGTTTTATTAATATGGATAAATACAAGCATAGGACAATGCTAAGAAGTAGGCGCGACTCTACTCACATTTACTAAGATCTGATCTGCATCACCAGTCTAACTCGCACCCGACTCAAACCGACAGTCTTCATACCCCAGGAGCTCGATGTCTTTCCGATATCGCTGGGAAATGGTTTCCCACATTTCTTCGTCATAGTAGTCTTTGTAATAGCCCCGCTTCAACCTGGGACTGTGTTTCAGGCCCTCAATACTAAGGCCCGTCCGCTGGGCCACGTATTTAAAGTCGTCATTGAAGGTCTCCAGATGGCCAACATAATCCACAAGTAATTCGCCTCGCGCATTACATAGGAACGTGTGCTGTGAGCGGAAGTGTTTGTTGGCATTCTCATCCTGGATGTTTGCCACTGCGTTGACAAATTCTTTAAACGACATGTGTACGTTGAGAACCGGAAGCGAGGTCAACTGATTGCGGCCTGAACTAGCGGATTTCGGCATGACATAGAACAGGCACTGAGTCCCAAGTGTATGGTTGATGTTCCTTTTATTTGTGATTTTTGAATGGTAGCAAGAAACGATTCGCTTCCATGGGTTGCGGACAAAGCAGAACTTGAAATAGTCCGAATAGAACCCCGTTTCCAATTTGTCTGGATCGATAACGGGAAAGCGCGTGCAGTGTGGTGCCATTCCCGGAAGTTCAAGTTCTTTCTTGAGCAGCGACTTTAGCGAGGATGATGCGACCTTCGGTATTTGAAAATAAATAGCGTTAAAAGATTCTAAGAGGATCGCTTGTGAATTGTCATAGCCTTGAAGTCGAAGGAGGCCCTTGACTGGTGCTTTCACAGTCCGCCTATAAGCCCTTTGTAAACGCTGTTTACACGACCGCGTTGGCGGTTCAAAAGTCGCTACACTCATTTTGCGAGATCCGTTGAAGTTGAATTAAGTCAATTTGCAGGTGATTAGAAGTTCATCTGCGATCTGCTGGCTAGATGCATAGGTGGTATCAAACCGCAACGGCTTCGGCCCCCCGCAGGCTACGAATTTCGCCAGTATCTGTTCATATGATGTCCGATATAATGCCAGAAATTCAGATGTTTCTTGTTCAGATCTTCCTTTCATAGCGTGTCGTTGACCGCGTGTATTGATCCGCGCTACTATATTTGTGTCGGAGGCGTCGAGCCATATAATCATGTCCAAAGTGAAGGCCCATTGCTGGAAGATGCTATGCCACCACTTCTCAAGACTTGGGCTTTTGAGCCTGGCGGGACCGAAAGCATGGAGTGTAGCTAGTTTGAATACCGGCCCATGATCCAGAATAACAACGGTGTCATTATACATTGTCTGCTGCCTTAAGACCCGTGACCAGCTCTTCAGGTACACCATTGCCTTTATCTCATCCCATGTAAACCAGCGGCTGTCTCGACAACGGCGCAGCAAAACCGGCAGCAGGGATGGCGCATTGCCGAAGAAGATTGGCATGTGATCTGTTCTTCGAAGTTCGAGGTCTGCAGCGAGCAAGACTTTTTCATTGCGCGCTCTCAAGGCATGTGCCAGTGTTGTTTTTCCGGCACCGGCGGGTCCAACCAGTTCAACTATGTGTGCCTTTGCTTGCCGAGTCGCTTTGCTACAAGACACGTTCCTTGCTAGAATCCCGACCATATCAGAGCCTTGAGCTCGGCAAGTACATCTGCTTTGGGTTTGCCTGCATCGATGACATGAGCACCAGTATCTCGCCAACTTAATTGCCAAATTTCCGTAGAGCGTTCTCGGACTGCGGCTGTATCCTCATCGCTCTTACGTTGCACGGCCGTCTCGGGGTTCACTCGAAGAACGATGAGCAGGTCGGGTAAAACAATTCGTTCATAATAACGTGCCTCTATCCATACCAAAACCTTTGCGAATACACTGTCTTGTTTCGGGCTCATGAATCGATCCGCTTGTGGCCCGTTTTCCACGTTTCGAATGAACTGCGTTGCCAGTGGCCCATCCATTAACCGAATCTGAGGGAAGGGAAAGCGATCGCAGATTGCTAACCCACCCTTCGCGGTAAAACGTCGGACCTTCATGTAAGTCCTGTAACGATCGCGGGCTCTGCATACCTCGCGCAGCAACCAGGGATATCCTGGTGAAATCAGAGATTTCTGAGCAGGGGTATCTCTAAATGATGATTCTAGCGGATATAACCCAATTAATTGCCCAATTTTGAGGAGGGCCCGAATAGCTATGGTTGTCAGCGACCAGGCAGGCTTGCCCAGATGTACACGCGTGGTTTCAAAAGTTTTTGAGAGCCAAGCGTGCAGTGAGTTCACTGCGGTTGTTTTGCCCGCCCCATCACCGCCAATTACGGCGATGATGACGCCCCCACTCGAGAGGCGATATTTGGGCTTGGAGTTGAAGATACGCCGCTGGAAGGCCAGGATAGCCCGGTGGTACAGTTTCAGAAACGTGTCATAAGGCGACGGGCGACGGGCATAGGCTTTAAGTCTGCTCTGCAGTTGCTGTCCGATTCTGATTCGAGTTAAACTGGAACAATCAGTTCGGATAGCTCGCAGGCATTTGTTGAACAGATCAACGTCTATTGACGGCAGATTCCGTTTCAACAGATCAAGAACGAGCTCTTGACTAAGCCGGTCCTGCAGATAGTTAAGCTCCCTGCGCTCTGCGAGGTTTAATGCTCCTTCGCCGCCAAGAATAGCATCCCAGGTCGAATGCTTCAATGTCATCCGAATGACGAAAACTATGAACTCGAATTCGGGCGCAGGAACTTTGAACAGGGCACCTTGGACTGCCGACTCTATATACGATCTCTCAACGGGCAGACGATAGTTTTTTGTCATGTCATGCCCTAAGATGAGCTGAAAATGGGCATGAACATGGATTAACTTATCCGTGTCTTCGTGGTAGCCATAATAGTCCAGAACGCCCGGCATATGTTTTTTTGCCGGCGCGGTTGCCTGTTTAAAGCCCAGCCGATTCATGATATCTGTAAAGTGCGCTATGTCGGCATGGCTCAATAGTAGGTCGAGGTCATTGTCACCGGTGGCGGATCGCTCCAGCACGTCGTTGCTTTTCCAATGACAATAGCCAACGTTTTCTTTAGCGAGAAGGTGACACAGTCTCTCAATCACAGGAACCGTCGGCACACTGTCTTCAGGCCGCTGGTTTTTCTGGGCAATTTCGATGATTGATTGGGCAGCAATGGAACTAGACATTGCTGCTCCTGGCTTTTGTGCGCTTAGCCGTCACCATGCGTATGATCTGTCAAGCATTTTGATTTGTACTGGGAGCCGTCTGGTAGGTGGATAAAATTCAAGCCGGGTCAACAACTTTGTAAACAGCCCTGTCTTTATTCCTTAGGTTGTCAATTGAGAAATACAGCTCACTTGCTACCCCGTTGGATGAGTTCAGTAACCAAACTTTGTGGTTAGTTCTACTGTACTCAATGACTTTCGTCCAGCTCTGTCCACCGTCTGTTGAATACATTAAGAGACACTTTGTGTTAGCAGTCGAGTATGGCAAGTTTGCCCATATTTCATTGCCTCTTTTCGACTTTCTCTGCACCATGTTATCTATCGGGCTTCTTCTGTACGGGTCCGGCACGATTCTCTTGGTGAATTTCTCGCCATTCGCCGTTTCAACAATAAAGTTGGTACCGCCTTGATAATCTGTGCCAAATACCACTCTATCATCACATTCTACAATGGAAGTATAACCACCCAGTTGTATATGAAATCGATTTACAGGCTTCCAGTTGTCCGGGTTTCTCAAATCAGCCGGAGTCAAAGCGTCACTTACCCATAACTTCTTTTTGTTGTCACCATCTGCCATAAGTATCTTGTTAAATAAGTGGCTGTACTTAACCAGATGAACATGCTTGTTAATCCCTTTTTGGATTAGAAAGTCTGATGTTTCCCAAGTCTCTCCTTCATCTTTACTAAAGTAGAGAAATGCCAGTTTCCGCCAGCCCTGCTTGTCCCAGATATTGCCATATTCTCCTATGATTAACGTCTTGACCGGAGTCTCCGTCATTGCATTGTTATGTCGAAAAAAACTTTCGGAAGAACCCAGATCCAGTGATTTCTTAAATGAGCCACCATTGTCTGAGCTTTTATAAACAGATCCTTTTGTACATACAAAAATCGTGTTTTGACTGGAAACAAAAATGGATTTGATCTTTGTCGGAAATCGCTTGATGAATATTATCGATTGGCCACCGTCAACACTTCTATATAGCTCTCTGTCATCTGAATAGAGACTTCCAAGAACTTCTGAATTATTGGTGCTGAAGAGAATCTTCCAATTATGGGTTGCGGGAACTAAGCCTAGCGTCTTGCTTCTAAAAAACTCGACTATGTTTTTGCTGAAATCCGGACCGCTCAATGCTCCGTCCTCTAACTCGAGGACATCACGGTTGTTGAATGTCAAATACTGTCTTTGTCGAAACAATCTTAATTTATGAAGTAACTCCCAGACTGCGAATGAGATAATTTCACGTACCTTCCCGTGCTTATAGACATCAGAAAGAAAAGAGAATGGGTTCTTAACTCTCTTTTTCTCAAACGCTAGTGCATATCGTTGTGTCAGAAGACGGCCCATCGCAATTTCTATTCCGTTCTAGTAAAATGCCTAAATTCGGAGAGTATATCAGGATCATTAAGGTCAAATAGAGTCCCTTATTTGACCTAATGTGGCTATCCAAAACTGATGCTCACTTAGAGGGGATTGCATTCTTGGAGGTCGCACTTTTCTATGTCGCGTATTGCCTAATCAGTGATTGATCTTTATAGTATTTCTGGTATTTGTTGGTCCCATATATTGATAAAGGATTTACTTTGTTGAAGATTATGCCATATAAATTGCAATTAGTGTGCTGTAAGAATTTCTGCGTACGCAGTAGCGTTTTCTTGTCAGTTTTGTCCGCTTCAACGCACAATAGTACTCCGTCAACATGTGCGGCAGCAAAGATTGCATCTGAAATCCCTAAAACAGGAGGCATGTCGATGATCATAAAATCTGATTTTTCTTGTAAGGATTTCAAGATTACGCCCATCACGGGGGAATTCCAAAGAACATCCGACTGAATAACTGCATTACCTGCCGTCAGAACTGCCAGATTTTCCATTGGTGCGCTAGAAAGCGCGAGTCTTGTCTCGTTCATAACCTCAGCCTGTATAATAGACTGGATCTCAGAGGCGTTCAAGTCTTGTGGCTTGTCATCCCAAGGTTTTTTGCCGCTTTCATTCGTATCGTTCTCACACAATCTGAAGAGGGAATCGAAACTGTCATTGGTTGTATTTGAAAAACTTACAGCATCCGAGATGCTCATTGCTTTGGATATCAAGTTAGTTAGTCCATGTTCATTGTTTAAGTTGAATATCTTGTGCAAACTTGGCTTTCGTGCATCGCCATCAACGAGTACGGTCTTCTTTCCAAGTCTAGCAGCAATACAAGCCAATTGAACAGCAACTGTGGATTTACCTTCCTCTGGAAAAGAGCTGGTAACCAATAGAGAACTTAAATTGCCACTATTTAATCCTCTTACACAACTCCATAAGCAAGAGAAAGCGTCGTGGTAGGGAGTTGCTGCGGATAAATTGTTCACAAGATTGGCATCCTGTAAGGTCGTTTCTCTTGGTTTCACTTTCGGTATTGAAGCTAGCACAGGTGTGTTCAGGGCTTTTTCGAGTTCTTCCGGCGTATCAAACGCATCATTCAAGGAGAGTCGAAAAAATAGAACCCAAAGCCCAATCAGAGTTCCCAAGAATACTGCGATGATTATATTGAGCCGTTTTCTTGGCTTATAAGGCATAAGAGGTTTTTCCGCCTGCTCTATCATATGTATGTTGCCAATGTCTGCTGCTTCCCGAAGCCGTGCTTGCTCACGCTCTTCCAAGAGGCGAACATAGTTCTTATTGTTGACTTCTCTTTCCCGCAGTAGTCCAAATAGGGTTGCATCTTTGATGGACAGATTTTTTAGCCGAGTGTCGTATGAATTTAGGGTGTTCTTTAAATGGGTCTCCTGGGCACCAAGAACCTGGACTTCGAGCTCTAGTGAGATGGATTCTTCAAGGTAACTCAGCGGGTTGGTTATGCCGCCAAAGTTTTTATCTTGAAAAATACTCATGGTCATGTCAACCACATTTTTCTTAGCTAAATCGATTTCAGATTTTAGTTCGACTGCTCGGGGATGATCCTCGGCATAATTTTGTACACGCAGATTGGCCAATTGTACTTCAAGTTCGATTAGTCGCTCTCTTAACTTGATGATCAGGGGCCTCGAAGGCTCGGTCACAGACTTGGTCAAATTATCTTGTTGTTCCGATAATTTCGCATTGAGTAGATCCAGTTTTTGTTGCTTGGCCCCTTTGTCATTCTTTATTTTGTTGTAAAGGTTCTCTGCATCGGTTATTCTTCTATGTATTTCTCGGGATTCATCTGCCACGGAAGTTATATTTCCTGCTGATTTAAACTTAGACAGAGCGTCTTCAGAATTCTTGAGTTTCTTTTCAACAACAGCTATTTGTTCATCAATAAATCCCATTAGATTTGCAGATTCTTTGCGTCGAAACTCGACATCGCTCTCTCGCAATGTCTGAATAGTCGTATTTGTCACCGTTTGAGCTATTTCCGGGCTCCTGGCGTCAAATGATATTGTTAAGATGCCGGGTGTATTATCACTATGTATCACCGAAAGACCCTTCTCAATTTTATTGATTGCCAAGCTTTCAAGACCCAAGCTGCGTGGTTGCATGGCGGGTGAGCCCAATAGCGCATTGACCCTTAGTTTTAACCATTCTCTGACTCTCGCCATCAACCCCGTTTGCTCTCGATTCACGCTTTCTATAATTTGATGAGTGATGTGATCCGGTGATTTCTGATATACCTTGCTTGCAAAGTTAGTTGTTTTGATCTCTTCGACTCGGTTTGCAATGAAGTAGTCCTGATATCTGGAACTAGAGAAGTCAAACTCCAACATGCCGTCTTTGCTGAATCGTTCAAAGGAAACGATGGCTGAAGCCCGGTATATTGGTGTAGCAAGTTGATTGTAAATGAGCGCGAGGAATAGGCTGAGGGAAATTGATATGATCGGCGTCAATTTATGACGCCGCAATTTTTTAGCGATTTCTATAAACGAGATATTAATGCTATCATTCTCCATGGGATTTCTCGGTCACTTAATTAAAACATTGTCGAGCATTGAGGCCTATGCTATCCAAATGCTCGCTTACGGTGTGGGATAGGCAGCTAGCGCAACAGAATTAATTTTTGGGTCGCTGCATAATTACCGACCAACATGCGTGCGAAGTACATTCCTGATGCCTGCTCGAGTCCGCGACTATCCTGACCATTCCACTGAACTTCGTATGCTCCTCCGGATAGATTATCTTGTATGAGCATAGTTACTAATTGTCCCAAGCTGTTATAGATTCTAAGGTCAACTGACATAAGTGTTTCATTACTGCGCGGAAGTTCAAACTTGATGGTTGTTGGGCCGTTAAACGGATTTGGAAAACTGGGGAATAGCCTAAATTCTGAGATTTCAGTTTTAGGCGGAGTTGCCGCAACTGGACCATGCTCGGTAGCATTCCCCTGCCCGCTCACACCAACCAACCTATAAAAATATGTTGTATTATTTTGAACCGAATTGTCGACAAAGGAATAACTGACTGGTCGCTCAGAATTGTCCTGTCCTTGAAGTTCGATGTCGGTCATGTAAGATGCAATCTCACGGTATGATCCCGAACTCTGCAAAGACCTTTCAACAATAAAACCGCGGTTGCTTACTTCGAGTTCTGTCAGCCACATGAGTGTGACCCGTCGATCACCTGGAGTCGCCGTAAAGGAGGAGACTCTTAACCTCCCAGGCTGCGCTTCTAACGGAATCCGGGCTTCATAACGATCCCATCGGCAACATTATCACCTTGTCTATCAACAATATATAGATTAAGGCTACGAGGATCATCATTAGGAGCTGATGAAGGCGCAAAAGTCAATCCTGCTGGATTTATTGGCTGGGGCTCGAAGTGACTCATGTCATATTCCTGAACTAGATTTCCTTCTGTGGTATACTCAAAGATTTGTCGCGTGCGTCTGGAGACAATAAACAAGTGATTGCTAATGGAACTGTGAGCAATTCCTTCGGGATCAGCAATTCTGTCTCCAACTTGAAAGTCATATACAAACACTGGTACTGGGGGAACATTGACATCGTAAACTAATATTTTTGCCGAGTCACCCTCTACTACGTACAGGTAGCCAGTGTCCGGAGCGCTCGTGATACCCTCAGCATCTCGACCTGAATCAAGACGCAGTGACACGTTTGGTGCACCAAAGTTACTACCATACCGAAAAATAGCTCCTTCGTCGTCATCAGTCGTGTAAAAGTAGTCATCGAACCAATTGTACGTGATACCCGTGGGTTCTCGTTCCGTGAAGTTCGAAAGTGGTGGGCACGGCGTACCATTGGAGCCGTAGGCATCATATGAATTGAATGTCTGGTCACCTGGTAGTGAAATTTCAAAGATGTTCTCACAATCCCAAAACTGATTGAGTTCATTGATCTCAGAGTCCGAAATAAACAGATGCCCTGAAGGATGATAGGTTATGCCGACTGGATCCGTGCTGGCGATTATGCGAGGGTGTGCAAGCCAAGTCTCAAATGATCTCACAAAAGCAATTTCCCCCGCAGTCAACCAACTCGCATATGCGAGTAACAGTAATATCGCAACCATAATCTAATTTCAGAGAATGAACAAAACCCGTTTTCTGTCTTTTTGTTATTGGCAAAACCGCATATGGCAAGTCTTTGTCTTTCAGAATATCAAATTCCAAGATAACCAGAATATCTTTAATCTCCAAAAGCCTATATGAAACGACATGAAAGACTATGGGGGTCAGGATAGAATAAGAATAATTACTTCTGCAAGGCCATTTTCCTAACGATCTTTTTCTGGTTCACCACCAGTTGAACAAGATAGACGCCGGAGCTAACTTCCCGACCAACGTCATCCCTGCCGTTCCAGAGCACGTTTCTTAATCCTGCCGGCTGGGTTTCATCAACTAGGGTCCGTACTTGTTGACCCTTCATGTTGTATACTGTTAACCGTACATTGCCGACCGTGGGTACAGTATACTCAATGCGCGTTTCTGCATTG
>JAJFJH010000200.1 GCA_021774155.1 Nitrosomonas sp. | reverse complement strand
GGTTGAAGTAAGGTGCAGCCCTGCTTGTCCCAGTAGTGCTGCAGGGTGAGTATAATTTCTTGGAATGTGAGTGTTGGCATGAAGGGCTTTTGTTGAAACCGTGGTAATCGTAACAGAGCGGATTTTACAGGGTTTTACGTGATCCGCGAATGGCTGTTAGTAAACCAATGAACAATAAAAATCCCGTAAGCATTAATATCGGCATATTTCCATAGCGCACATAAGGTGTGGTGCCGGTAAAACCCTGAGCGCTGCCGTGCAATGCATCGGTGGTGAATACTTCAATTTGATCCAGTATGACGCCGCGTTCGTTAATGATGGCGGTGAGTCCTGTATTAGTGGAGCGTAGCATGTAGCGACCCGTCTCAATGGCACGCATTTGTGAAATCTGTAAGTGTTGATGCGGCCCGATGGAGCGCCCGAACCACGCGTCGTTGCTGACGTTAACCAGCATGGTTGCTTGTGGTAATTGGCGGATAATTTCTTCGCCGAAGACATCTTCATAACAAATATTCACCGCCACGCGTTGTCCCGCTAAGTCTAGCGGTTGTTGGTCTATACTGCCACGGCCGAAATCAGCTAGAGGGATGTCTAATGAATCAATAACCCAGCCAAGGATTGGTTTGAGTGGGACAAATTCACCAAATGGCACCAGATGACTTTTACGATAAAGCTGCTCAGGTGCTGTGCCAAAGCTAAACATGGTGTTGTAATATTCTTCGCCATCGGGAGAATATTCCGCCATGCCGATCAGTACATCACCATTATTTTTTCTTGCGTGGTCAGCGAGATAAGAAAGGTAATCAGGCGACACAATGTCGCTAAATAATGGGATGGAAATTTCAGGTGTGACAATCAGGCGACTTTCACTTTCTAAAATAAGCTTGGCGTAAGTATCCATGGTATTCGCCAAGTAATCTTCCTGCCACTTCAAATCTTGTGCAATATTTCCCTGTAATAGGCTGACGGAAACAGGCGCGCCTTGCGGTTGAACCCAAGGAATCTGTTGCAAGCCAAAACCACCGATCCAGATAGTACTTAGTAATAATAAAGGCCGTCGTACAGATAAACCTTTTTCAAACAATAAAAATAGACATGCAGCACTGAACACCAATATTAATGAAACGCCATAAACCCCTATGATCGGCGCATAACCGGCCAGTGGGCTAAACGGTACTTGTGTATATCCCATTGCCAGCCAGGGAAACCCGGTCAGTAAGGTACCACGTAACCATTCCATCAACATCCATAGCGCCGCAGCGGTTAGTGCCCAAAACACGGGTGATACAATGCGCAGTTTTGCCAATATCAATCCTGCGACTGCGGGAAATAATGAGAGGTAAGTACACAATAATAATAGTGTAAATAACGCAACAGGTACCGGCATACCACCAAAGTCATGCAAGCTGACATAAACCCAGGTGACTCCTGCGCTAAATAGGCCCAGGCCGAATGAAAAGCCGAGTGAAGTAGCTTGCAACGATGAGGTGGATTTGTACCAGAGGCGCAGTAATATCGCCAAGGTAATGACGGGAATAGGGAAATAATAAAAAGGTGCAAAACCTAATACCGTGAGTGCCCCTAAGATGTATGAAACAATGAGTTTTAAACGGATACTTTGCAACCTGGAAACCTCTGTTAAACGCAGAAACTATTAAAAAGTAAGTTCGACATCTTGGCAGGTGTTGAAACAATCGCCAGACAATTCATTATCAACCGCTAATTCAAAAGTCCCATTGTTGCCACCATTGACATGATAAGCGTATGTGCCTGCACTAAGGCCATAAACAGGTAGTGAGATGGTTTCTCTAAAGGGGACAATTGCCTGAGTACATGCAAACTCCTCAATGGGTGTAGGGCGAGTAGAGTGGATGACGACTTCAAATTGATTGTCTTCCAAGCGGTGATTGATTTGTCCTATACTTGGGCAACCATCAGAGAAATAACCGGTGACACGTAACAATATCTGCACGGGAACCGCGTCGGTTTTAACTAGCTCAACGGCCTCTATCATAGCGTCTAGCCCAAGCCCTTGTATGCCCGTTTCTTGAAAGTCCAATAATTGCCAACCATCTTGATCGGTGGATTCAAAAGTGACTGCTTGAAACTGCCCGACTTGATCGGGTGTATTAACAGTGGGTATTGTTAATAGTCCATCCGCAAAAGTGGGTGTGTCCGATGAAAAAGCAGGGCTTATTGGTAGCAAAAAGACCGTGCAGATAAGCGAAAATGTACGTATCCATTTCATGATTATCTCCTTAAAGTTTTTAAACTATTCACCTAAACCTGCGACTAACAAATATTGCAAATAAAGTACCGCGCCAATAATCATGATATAAAAGATAAAGGAAGCGGGTTTTTCTTTTACCCAATCCAAAAAAGTTCTATTTTTTCCTTCGCTCTTGAGGCGAGCATATTCTTCTCGGGCGCTAACCACGCGTTCTTTTTGATATTCATCAATTAACGCGCGTGCATTTTCAAATGCATCCTCATCATTTAGCCAAATGCCAGGCATAGAAAAGCCCCAATTGCCGGGCGATGTTTCGTAAAAATCAACGTTATTCTCAGTTAATAACTCGCGGATATCGTCGGCTTCGTCTTCCGGTACGCCTCGTAGCTTGAATAATAGTTTGGACATATGGCCTGAAATAATTAGAATGTTGAGCTAATTTGAATTTTTCGAGGTTATGCTAAGCACATGAAAAAAGCAATACTCATTACCGGGTGTTCAACCGGCATCGGCCACTGCGTCGCCAAGGCGCTGCACGAAAAAGGCTATCGCGTTTTTGCCACAGCACGTAAACAAGAAAGTGTTGACGCACTGCTAGCCGAAGGCTTAGAAAGCCTGCAGCTGGATTTAACCGACTCCGAGTCCATTAAACAAGCGTTTGATGAAGTTATGCGCCGCACCGATGGTGAGCTCTATGCGTTATTTAATAACGGCGCGTACGGCTTACCCGGTGCGGTGGAAGATTTAAGCCGCGATGCCTTGCGCGTGCAATTTGAAACCAATGTATTTGGTTGGCAGGAATTAACTAATTTAGTCATTCCTGTTATGCGTAAACAAGGCTTTGGGCGCATCATTCAAAACAGCTCTGTACTGGGCTTTGTCTCGCTGTCTTTCCGTGGTTCTTATAATGCATCGAAATACGCCATTGAAGGCTTGAGCGACACCATGCGATTGGAATTAAGAGGCACAAATATCCATGTTAGCCTAATCGAACCCGGACCAATTGCCAGCCAATTCCGTGCCAATTCAGTGCGCGCACTGGCTGAATATGTCGATGTGGATAAAAGTGTTCATCGTGAAAAATACCTGAAAGTATTAGAACGCCTAAACAAAAAAGGCCCCGCTGTCCCTTTTACCCGTCCTCCCGAAGACGTACTCAAACGCGTCATACACGCACTAGAATCACCAAAACCTCAACCCCGTTACTACGTTACCTTTCCGACTTATTTGTTTGGTTTTTTGAAGCGAATCTTAAGTACACGGGTGTTGGACTTTATATTGTTTAAGTCTGGGAAGAGTGGGTGAGAATGCCAGATGTAAGCCTCCCGTAGTGTTGATTGCCGAATAAATAGTTTAATTAGGAAAAACAAATGACGAAAGAAGATCCAACTTTTTACAAAAGAGCGGATGAGCATATACGGCTATCAAATAGTCAGGTCAGCGAGGAAATTAGCAGGGGTATGGTTAGTTCATCGTTTTTGTATTCAGCTGCAAGGTTTAATGCATATGTTTGTGCAAGCAGCTTTAATAGTTCCAAAGAGTTAATTGAGGGGAAAGAAGCAGCGATGGCGTTTTTTATGAAAGAATATAAAAATATGCTTGAAGAAAATATGGATGACTATATCCAAAATTTCTCCAAGTACTTGAAACCTAAAAATTAATAGGATGTGGGTCAAATTGATCCCGCCTGATGAATAGGAAGGAACAAAAAAGCATCAGGTCTTGACGTCGTAAAGGGGTCGAGTCTGTTTGTTAATTATAGAAGTCGACGCAACAGAGCTGTCATTTGAAATTCCAAAAAGGGTCGAATCGCACGCCGTTACCGGCAATCTATCTAACGGGTTAAAGTCCCGTCCGGGGAATTGCTCATTCACCCCGGTAGTACTGCGGAGCAGTATTTGAGTAATTGAATGCTGTAAGTTCCGCGAAGGCAAAGCTACAGGCCGCAACGCAAGTGAATCTTATAAAGGGGTCGAGTCTGTTTGTTAACTATAAAAGGCGATGCAACAGAGCTGTCATTTGAAATTCCGGAGACACATAACTTAATTCTGGGAATTCGGGGGAAACTCAAAGTTTGATGAATGGGTTTTACGACGTTACGATAGAAGATAAATCGTGAATTCTTTTCCAGGGCACAACCTTAGCGGTTTCTCGCTGTTGCCCTTGAGCACCGCCATAGATCAAAGCCGCTGACCCCACTGAATCACCTGCTAACTTTTGAAATTTTTTGAGGTTG
>JAJFJH010000199.1 GCA_021774155.1 Nitrosomonas sp. | reverse complement strand
GTACATGCCTAGTCACCTTGCTGCAGGAAATGGTCCACGAGCCGTCGTGCGATGGAAATACGAAAAGGCAGTTTCATGTCATCGGCGCTAAGCTGTTCCCGGGTAAACCAGCGAGCATCTTCGAGTTCGCCATCATTTAGTTTAATGTCCTGACTCTCAGCCTCTGCGGTGAAACCCAGCATTAGTGCTGCCGGGAAAGGCCACGGCTGCGAGCTGTGATAGCTGACCTTGCCGACGCGCACATTGGTCTCTTCGAATACTTCCCTGCGTACAGCATCTTCAAGGCTTTCGCCTGGCTCAACGAAACCGGCGATGGTCGAATAGCGCCCTTCTGCCCAGCT
Organism: Nitrosomonas sp.; assembly: GCA_021774155.1. Lineage (GTDB taxonomy): Bacteria > Pseudomonadota > Gammaproteobacteria > Burkholderiales > Nitrosomonadaceae > Nitrosomonas. The sequence goes on along the minus strand of JAJFJH010000199.1, from coordinate 2,867 downwards.
CGCCTGTCGTCCGAGCAGGCAGCGCTCACCGTCAGACACCAGTACTATAATAGCCGGGTCAACGCGTGGAAACAGCGTCTTGCCGCAGCCTCTGCATATTCTGGAGTTACCGCCACTGCCAGGCTTTGTCTGCGATCCACAGACGCCACAAAAGACCTGCGATTGATGCCACAACACCAACGCGCGTGCATGTGCTGCGAGATTTGCTTCGTCGTACGGTAACGCCGTGCCGATGAAACGCAGGTGCTGAAATTCACCAAGCTCGGCAAACGGTAATGCCAGCTCGGTGATAATCGCCACGGCGAATGCCGGTTGGTCGCGAAATAGGCCGAGGAAGATCAGGTGTTCGTGGTTGATGTAGCGCTCGATTTGTTGCCTTTGCAGCAAAACCGCATGTGGCGGATCGCCGCCGACCAGACATCTGTCTCCCCAGACCGGAACGAAACGGCTTTCGGGGCTCGCGGCAGCCTGCTCCAGCCACTCTGAATCTTTGCGTCGTTCGCCGCTGCGATCAACGAACGCGCCGGCAAAAACATTGAAGTCCCGCATCCCCTGAGCTTGTTGCCTCAGTTCTTCGCGAGCAGGTCGCGAATTTCTGTGAGTAGTTTTTCCTCAGCAGAGGGCTGCGGAGGTTCTGTAGGCTTCTCTTCTTCTTTCTTCTTCAATTTGTTGAGCACCTTGATCACCATGAAGATCGCGAAAGCGACAATCATAAAATCGAGCACGACGTTGATAAATACACCGTACTTGATCAGTGGTGCGCCCGAGGTTTCAGCTGCAGCCATTGTTGCGTGACCTACACCGCTAAGGTCGATGAACAGGTTGCTGAAGTCGACCCCGCCAAGGATCATGCCAATCGGCGGCATGATGACGTCCGCAACCAGTGAAGAAACAACCTTGCCGAAGGCGACGCCGATAATGATGCCGACCGCCATATCAACGACATTGCCGCGCATCACAAAATCTTTGAACTCTTTGAGCATTTGCATAAACTCCCATAGTTATTCAAAAATGGTTAACTTAGCAGTACCCTGCGTCTTTTAATCCACAGCATAAAATTTTATCGATTCCACACACAGGGCAGCCTTGAAGTCTCTACCAATACCGACTAGACCCATACGTTTGAGCTTGTCTTTATGAAATTTTGTTGTTGTTCTGTGGGTCTCTAGATCCGCAAAGGAAATACGAATTGTTTGCCACTCAGGCGTGGCTTTAAAGCTAAAACGGTATGATTGCCACGGCAGCCAGAGATCGGTTGTTCGAAAATGAACATTGTAGCGTTCGTTATTACCAGAAACACTGAGCTCAACACCGATATAAGCGGATGCATCGAACGGCTTATCTTTGGTTAAGTCCAGTGCTATTTGCACAAAACCGCCATTGTTGTCGGTAGAGACATCACCGGACATGCGCAAACAGTTTCTGCCTTTATAGCTGTCCAGCGTTAGATTTCCGTTGGAAACGCCGCCCATGACCTGATCGGTGACCAGTCGCCATTGTGTACCCAGGTTAGAACTTAGATTGCCACTGGCTCGGTCATCAATAATTAAATCTTTTGCTAACACGATATTGTACGCCCCAAGGTTTATCGAAAAGCTTATCAAGAAATTTATGAGTGCAAGACTAATATTAGGTAATTGAGAATTCATCGTTTATCACTAATTAAGTGGGTTGTCTGTCATTTTTTAGTCTCGAACTGAGAATAACAAGGTTGCGTCATAATATTGTTTACCATCCGAGATTTATGATATGTTGGCTGGATATTGTTCACAATACCACTTATCCTGCCAACGAATAAAGTAAAAATCAATGCGCTCATTTTTTTCACTTCTTTTGTCTTTAACTTTAATCAGCTGTGCGGGGCTGCCGGAAGGCGTCGCTCCTGTCAAAGACTTCGATGGAACCAAATATCTTGGCAAGTGGCATGAAATTGCACGGCTGGACCATTCCTTTGAACGAGGATTAAGTAGCGTGACCGCTGAATATGAACTGCGTAGTGATGGCGGCATTAAGGTTATAAATCGAGGTTTTTCGGTTGCAGAGAATAAGTGGAAGGAAGCGGAAGGGAAAGCTTATTTTGTTAATGCACGTGATGAAGGACATTTGAAAGTTTCATTTTTTGGCCCATTTTATGGGTCATATATTGTTTTTGATTTAGATAAGGAAAATTATCAATATGCTTTTGTGTCTAGCTACAATACTTCTTATCTGTGGCTTTTATCAAGAACACCAACAATCAGTAAAGAAGTTAAAGAGAAATTTATTAAAAAATCTAAAGCGCTTGGCTTTGATACAAATAGTCTCATATTCGCTGTGCACAATTAATATAGTAAGGGTGATATGGCATGAGGCTTTGGTCAATACATCCCAAATATTTGGATTCAAAAGGTTTAGTTGCCCTTTGGAGGGAAGGCTTGCTTGCCCAAAATGTTCTTCTTGGTAATACCAGAGGATATAAAAATCATCCGCAGTTAATACGGTTTAAAAACACGAACAATCAATCTGCTGCCATTGCTTGTTACTTAAGGTCTGTCGCTGAAGAGGCCGATAGCAGAGGCTATAACTTCAACAGAAATAAGATTGTTGATATGATCTTTAAAGATAAAATCCTTGTCACAAAGGGACAATTACATTATGAATTCGAGCATTTATTAAAAAAACTAAAAAATAGAGACCAAGATTTATATAGAAAATTTGAGAACCTATATGATGTAGAGCCTAATCCATTATTTAATGTAGTTATAGGGGATATAGAAGACTGGGAAATAATATAATTTGCCTGTACTAGCCCAGAAAATTGATTGCTGATGTGTACTAGCTCTGTTCTAATCCTCAAATACTTTGGTAGTAAGCAGCTTCATTAATTT
>JAJFJH010000198.1 GCA_021774155.1 Nitrosomonas sp. | reverse complement strand
CGACGCCATGACGGGGTCCTTGTGCAAGAGCCGAACCAGTCATCGTGAATACTGATAGCGTCAAAATCATTGTCCATAACTTTCTCATCTTGAACTCCTTTCAATTTAAGTAAGATGCGACGCACTTTGGGAAGTACGTCACAACATTGTAAATATCTTAGTGCCGGCCACGGCTCATGGAACCATGTTCGTTCCAACCGTTGCCATGTTTCCGACCATTGTTCATACTGCCTGAGCCGCGATAATCGCATATCCCATCTCCATTCTCATCGATAAAATTTCCACCATGTCCCATCCCGTGTTCTTTATTCTGCTGTCTGTCAAGACCCATTTCAAAGCGGTCGCAGATGCCGTTGCCGTCTTCGTCAATGAAATGTATGTCCCGTCTGACAAGTGTGCCGCTCTCATTCATCTGAGTTCGAGTCGGGGTATGCTCTTGTACCATCTGCCGATTTTTTTCTTGAGATGGTTTTTCTTGAGCGAACAAGCCACTGCTTCGAACCAGTCCCAACGCTATCGCAATCGCGCTGACCGCAGTTAAGATTCTGATCTTCTTCATGACTAATACCTCTTTATGTATCGTTTCTGTTCTTGCGCCTGTTATTTCGAGTACTCACCTTACCTTAAGCAACAGGTGTGCCACAAATAAAAAACCACTTTCAAGCTTTCATAAAGTACTGTAAATAAAAATATTAAATCCTGAGTTGATGTCTCTTCTAAGGAGTAACAGAATCGTTGTCTCGACGAAATACGTCGAATCGGTCGACCAATTTAGTCGAATAGTGGTTTGTACCTTCGATAAGGGTTCAAAAAAAGAAATAAAACTTGGAACCTCGTACTCAGGTACAAGTCGTTTGTTACATAAAAGGAAAAGGAAGGATGAATAATGGGAACTTTTACCGCAGGTCAGTTAGCCCAAAAGACGTCGGTCAATGTTGAAACGATTCGTTTTTATGAAAGACGTAAACTTCTACTTAAACCAAAAAAGAGTAAATCAGGCTATCGGCAATACTCCGAAAGCGATGTGGTCCGCATTCTGTTTATTAAGCGTGCCAAAGAATTAGGATTTACGCTCAGCGAAATATCGGAACTACTCTCTTTAAAACTTGACTCAAAAACAACCTGCGGGGACGTAAAAAAACTTTCAGAAAACAAACTTGCTGATGTTGAAGAAAGAATCCGAGACCTACAAAGGATAAAGAAAAAACTTGAAGAGTTGATCACACTATGTGAACAAGAAAATGCATCAACAAGTGAATGTCCAATATTAGAGGCATTAGAACCACAAGTTTAGGAGAGACAAAATTGAAGAAATTGGAATTTATGCATTTTGAAGACTGTCCATCCTATGAGAAAACACTAAGCAACTTAAGAGAAGTGCTGACTGAATTAGAAGTCAATTTAGATTTAGAACTTGTTAATGTTGAATCGTGCGAAAAAGCGAAACAATTAGGTTTTTACGGTTCACCAACAATAAAGGTTGATGGAGCAGATTTGGAAGGCAGGACGGGAGATTGCAGTTACAACTGTCGGCTTTACAACGTTGATGGCAACCTTACAGGTGTTCTAACAAAAGACTTTATTCGTGAAAAACTATATGGTCTAATATTTCAAAACTAGAGCGTGACAGAATGAATAGATTGAAAAGCGATTTTACGGCTATCTTATCCTTGTTTACGTCATTTTCCACTCTGTTGTGCTGCGCTTTACCCGCCTTGTTGGTAGCATTGGGTTTCGGTGCCGTGATAGCTGGATTGGTTTCAAACCTGCCCTTTCTTGTAACACTGACTAAATATAGAGAATGGACTTTATTCTTCACCACAGCAATCATTGGCTTTAATTTTTGGATTGTTTATAAAAGAACAAGAGCGAATACAACGTGTACCGTGCCTGTAAATGGCGATGAAACCGCATGTGAAACCGCTTCAAGATGGAACAAAATTGTATTATGGATTTCATTTGCTTTCTTGCTAATCGGTGTCTTTATGACTTATATGGCTTTGCCTCTGTTGCGTTGGCTGGAATCTTAATCTGGAATCTTAATAAAGGGAACACAAACCGTATGAACCGTCTTGTTTTGGCTATACTCGCTGTTGTTATGAATACACAAACAAGCCTTGCGCAAGGCCCCCCAACTTTCACTGATACACCCATATTCCTAGGGCTTGAAGGCAGAGGTTTAAGGACCCTTGGAAAACTTGTTCTCAAGAAAAACGCAACTATCTCAGTTCTGCCAATCGCAGTGCCATACAACATAAGAACAAATCTACTCATCGGCGGCGCTGTTCCTTTTATCAGAAAATCTCCTGATGGGATGGACACTGAAACAGGTCTTGGCGACGCATCGGTTTTCATTAAATATTTGGTATTTCAGAGGGATAAAGTTGCTGAGACATTTAGAGTTGCTTTGAAATTGCAGGAAACATTTCCAACAGGCAATTCATCCAGTACACCATCCCTTGGTCTTGGGGCTTATCAAACCTATTTAGGGTTGGTGAGTGGTTATATCACTACAAAATTGGGCATTTATGCGGAACTGGGATACAACGGCATCTCCAAAAACATTGATGATAACATCTTGTATAATTTTGCTTTCGGGTTCCCTCTTTTACCTGTGAGCTATCCACCCAAGCAAGTCAATCTTTATTTCGGATTCAATGGCAGTAGTGGATTAGGCGAAAAACGAAACATGCTATTTTTTTCGTCAAGTGTGCAGATTATCCCAAACAAGCGGTATTTGATTGAGAGTGGAATTCAAATACCAATTAATGAGGATATCCCTAATTCGGAGAAAACCAGCATCATATTCGCTTTTGGAACAAGAGTATTAATCTTCTAACAAAATAAAAAGGACACGGTAAATGAGCAAAATAATGAGTTTTCTGATCTTGTTCTTAATAATTGGTGGATTTAGTGGATTTAACGTCTTTGCGCAAAGCAAGACTGATACTAACACAGTTGAGGTAAATATTGAAGGATTGTCCTGTCCGTTTTGTGCATACGGATTAGAGAAAAAGATAAAAGAAATTGATGGAGCAAAAAACGTGAAAATAGATGTTAAGAAAGGCCTGATGACATTTTCACTTAACAAAGGGAAAAGTGTGAGTGAGAAAGAAATTAATAAGATAGTGAGGGACGCAGGATTTACTCCGAAGTATATTAAGTTATTGGGAAAAATTGTCCAGAAGAAAAAAGACGAAAAAAAGAAGAATGAGGACTACCCTTGATGGGAGACTGCTACTTTTCATATCGCCTTCAATAAAGGGCTTTGAGTCCGCAAATTTGCCTTCGACCGAGCCTTCTGAGTTAGAAGTCGTCGGTTCTGGCCGCGGAGCCTAAAAATCGTTAGCCTGAAAAATATCATATGGAACTCAAGAAGTTATAGGTCGTTCAATACCACTTAGATTATGATTAGTCGTAATAAAAAAGTAATCACGTGCCTTCTGCTTTTCATGTTTGCATTCGAGGCTCTTGCTATTTGGGACGCTGTGGAACAGTTCGCTTTTGGTTTTCACTACCAACCTACCGAAAGTGAAACGAACGCTGAGACTCATTTCCACACCGCTGAGCAGACTGAGCATCAGCCACAGCCCCCTGATAGTTGTACATTGTGTCAATGCTGTGTTTCTGGGGTGAACATGTTCGCCTCATGCTGTACCTTTGAGAGTAGTATATCACCTCCCAGCATGCTGGTTTTACAAGAACCTCAGACTGTAAGCTGGTCTGAAAGCCACATTTTCCACCCTCCAAGATATATCTCTTAATTTTCTTCCCCAAGAATTTTCGTTCTTAAAAACTCTGAAACCTCGAGGTTTTGCAGATACCCGTCTCTTGAACTGCGCCTAGGGACACTGCCATTGAGTATTTTTCAGAGGGTTTTGAGCCGTAATCTCACGTTGGAGCTTTTGCTCAATTCCATTCACTTATTGAACTTCGAGCAAAATTAGTGTCCATTTATTTTGGAGGTATTATGCAATTGAAAGCTTCTTTGCTGTTTGGAATCACAGCAATATTTCTATTCAGCAATTGTGCTGGCTATCGCACGGCGGCCAACTATCCTGAGCCGCGGCCACTGGGTAAAGATTACAAAACGTACCACTTGGCCTCAGAAATATCTAAAGAAGACACATCTTTACTTCAATTTGAGGAACCCAAAGGCATACTCACCTTAAGCCAGGCTTTGTCATTAGCCCTGTTAAATAACCCTGAGTTGGCTGCCTTCTCCTGGGAAGTCAGGGCCAGAGAAGCAAGAACTCTACAAGCTTCATTGCCGCCCAATCCGGAGATAGCAGTTGAATTAGAAAATGTCGGAGGCTCAGGAGAAGCGGGCGGTTTCGCTCAAACAGAGACTACCGTCGGATTAAGCCAACTTATCGAACTGGGAGGCAAACGCCAAAAACGCATCCGCATAGCTGCGCTTGAAAGCGACCTCGCTGCCTGGGATTACGAAATCAAACGACTGGATGTACTCACGCAAGTTACACAGTCTTTTGTGAATGTAATCTCGGCCCAGGAGCGGGTTACGTTAAATACAGAGTTGGTTCGCGTTGCGCAAGAATTCATGAACAGTGTTTCGCTGCGGGTTCAGGCAGGCGCAACCTCGCCGGCAGAGGAGTCACGAGCTAGGGTTGCCCTTTCCAACGCCCGCATTCAACTGGACCGAACTCAGAGGGAGTTGGACGGATCTCAAAAAAGATTGACTGCGATGTGGGGTAGCTCAACTCCTGTTTTCGAAAAAGCAGGAGGACAACTGGACACATCTTTAAAGATTCCAAAGTTTGACCAATTACTCACGCTCATTTCACAAAATCCGGAAGTGGCACGTTGGACCGTAGACATGCAGCGCCGCGCCGCAGTCCTGTCCTTGGCAAAAGCGCAGCGTATTCCCGACCCCAGCATCGGCACCGGCGTGCGGCGCTTGAACGAAAGCGATGACAACGCCTTTGTTGTCGGATTATCCGTTCCTGTTCCGATTTTCAACCGCAATCAAGGCACGACAGAAACAGCCCGGATGCGCCTAAATCAGGGAGATTGGGAACGGCAGGCAACGGAATTGCGCATCAACACGCTGATAGCGGAATCTTATCAAAGGCTGTCGACCGCCTTCATTGAAGCAACTACGCTGCAAAGCTCGGTATTACCGGAAGCACAAAATGCCTTCGACACCATTAACGAAGGGTATAAACTGGGCAAATTTGGCTTTCTGGAGGTGTTGGATGCACAACGAACTCTGTTTGACTCACGGTCACAGTATTTGCTTTCGCTGGCAGAGTACCAAAAAGCAAAAGCTGACCTGGAAAGATTAATCGGACAGAGTCTTGACACAATTCAATAAACTGCAAAAAAGGAGACTATTCAATGAAGGTTGGAAATAGATTCATGACGGCTTCGGCAAGATTGCTCACGCTTGTATTGGCCGCGAGTGCTGTGTTTGCTGCTTGCTCAAAAGATGAAGCCTCCAAACACGAGGAATCCGACGAACATCGAGGAAATGGCGTGGAAAGAGTCGTCCAGCTTAGCGACGAACAACTGGAAGAATTTGACATTGAGATTGGAACGGCAGAACCGGGCCTTATCCAGGTTCAAAGAAAACTCTCAGGGGAAATTGTTGTCGAGCCCGACCGTCTGGCGCACATCATTCCCCGTTTCCCTGGCATCGTCAAAGAAGTGCGTAAACATATCGGTGACCGCGTCAGGAAAGGTGAAGTTCTGGCGGTGATTGAAAGCAATGAAAGTCTCGCCCCCTACGAAGTCAAATCTCTCATTGCCGGAACCGTTACGGATAAACATCTCACATTGGGTGAGGTTATTACTGACGATTCCCACGCTTTTACCATTACAGACTTAAGCTCGGTCTGGGCCAATCTCAGCGTTTACCAAAAGGATTTACCTTATGTGAAGATAAGGCAGAAAGTCGTTGTTTCTGCCGGTCCGGAGATGCCGGAGATCGCCAGTATGATTTCCTACATCAGTCCGGCGCTTGATGAGGCTACGCGCACAGCCAGCGCACGAGTAGTTTTGTCGAACCCAGACGGCCATTGGCGCCCCGGATTGTTCATCACGGGCCACGTAGAAGTTGAATCTGTGCAGGCCGCAATTGTGGTTCCGAAAACCGCATTAGAAACCGTAGACAACCAAACGGTGGTTTTCGTGCAAACTGATGAAGGATTTGTACTCCAGCCAGTGTCTTTGGGCAAAAGCTCTGCAACGCATGTTGAACTCCTCTCCGGGTTGAGTCAAGGACAAGCCTATGTCGCGAAAGGCGGATTTACTTTGAAGGCGGAATTGACTAAAGGTTCGCTAGAATCCGGACACGGGCACTAACCGAAAGGAACGGAACTGATGAAAAGCCTTATCGAATTTGCTCTCCGCAGCCAACTGCTGCTGGTGGTGTTAGGCGCGCTGGTGCTGGCTGCGGGGTTTTATAGTTATGGACAATTACCCATAGATGCCTTTCCAGATGTTTCGCCAAACCTGGTTC
>JAJFJH010000197.1 GCA_021774155.1 Nitrosomonas sp. | reverse complement strand
AGCGATGATTTTATCGAAGGCGAATTAATCGAGCCTGGACGGATATTATTCAATATTGTGAATGAATCGTCATTATGGGTGGAAAGCCGTTTATCAGTTAAACAATCAGAAGAAGTTGAAGTCGGAGCCATTGCCCGTGTACATGCGCCTGGGAATAGTTGGCTGCAAGGAAGAGTGGTCCAAAAACACCGTCTTCTCGATGAAGAAACCCGTACAATCGGTATTCGTATTGAGGTTAATACTGAGGCTGACAAACTTCATCCTGGTATGTTTGTAGATGCTAAAATTCAGGTCGGTAAAGGTAATAAGCATCTGGCTGTGCCAACGGAATCGGTACTGCGCAGCCCTGACGGAGACTGGATAGTCTTTGTTGAGGAAGATGAAGCCGGACATTTCAAGCCAGAGGATGTTGAGGCGATTAAAACCATAGGCGGTTACACCGTCATTGAAGGTTTGCCGGAGGGCACACGGGTCGTCACCTCCGGGGCATTCTTTGTGCGTTCCGAACTCGTCAAGTCAGGCTTTGACGTACACAATCACTAATAGAAAGAGCAATTATGTTAAACGCAATCATAGATGGAGCTATACGTAACCGATTAATGATCGTGTTAATGCTGATTGCCGCCACTGTCGGGGCAATCATGATGTTACCAAAACTGAACCTTGATGCTTTCCCTGATGTTACCAATGTGCAGGTAACTGTCAATACCGAAGCCGAGGGCTTGGCTTCAGAGGAAGTAGAACAGCTTATTACTTACCCTATAGAAGCGGTGATGTATTCTCTGCCGGATGTAGAGGAAGTGCGTTCAATTTCCAAGACTGGCCTTTCATTTGTGACAGTCGTATTCAAGGAAGGAACGGATATTTATTTTGCTAGACAATTGGTCTTCGAACGTCTGCAAGCAGCTCGTGAGGACATTCCAGCAGGAATCGGCACTCCGGAGATGGGTCCGAATACTTCCGGATTAGGGCAAGTATTTCAATATATGCTGCGCACCGACAACCCGGATCAGTTCGATACAATGACCCTCAGAAGCCTTAACGAGTGGGTAGTAAAACTCCTTCTAATGCCGATTGACGGAGTGACGGAAGTGCTATCCTTCGGTGGCGATGTTAAGCAATACCAGGTGCAATTAGACCCCGCAAAACTGCTCTCCTATCAACTTAATGCGCAAAATATTACCGAAGCTATCGAAGAAAATAACCGTAATGCAGGCGGCTGGTATCTCAACCGTGGCGCGGAACAACTTGTCATCCGTGGTGTAGGCTGGGTACGCGGTGGTGAAGATGGCATTCGTGATATTGCCAACATTCCAGTAAAAGATGAACACGGAACCGTGGTACGTGTCCGTGATGTGGCTGAAGTGAACTACGGTGCGGAAATCCGTCAAGGTGCGGTCTCCATCACAATGCGCGATGAAAGCGGTAACCCCAGACAGATGGGTGAAGTCGTTACGGGCATAATCATGAAACGTATGGGTGCAAATACAAAATCGACCATTGACGACATTAATGCCCGCTTGCCGATTATCCAAAATGCTCTCCCCGAAGGGGTAGTAATAGAGGCCTTCTACGACCAGGCTGATCTCGTCAGCAAGGCAGTCAATACCGTCAGCAAAGCATTGGTGGAAGCCTTCGTGCTGATTGTCATTGTGTTGTTCTTTTTCCTAATGAATATCCGCGCTGCTACGCTTGTTTTATTATCAGTGCCGATATCCATTGTCCTCGCGTTGATGGCAATGTCTTATTGGGGCGTATCGGCAAACCTCATGTCCCTTGGAGGACTGGCAATTGCAATCGGTATGATGGTCGATGGTTCCGTGGTGATGATGGAGAATATATTTAAACATCTTTCCCACCATGATGAAGAGTCCAATCCGGGCGGTATCGGCTTGCGAATTCTGGAAGCCTCGCGAGAAGTTGGTCGCCCTGTTTTTTTCGCCGTGCTTATTATCATTGTGGTCTTTACTCCACTATTTACGCTAGAAGGTGTGGAAGGTAAGTTGTTTCAGCCAATGGCTATCAGCATTGTCTTGGCTATGCTTGCATCTCTAATGGTGGCTCTGATGGTAATTCCATCGCTTTCCACGTACCTGTTTAGCAGGGGGGTAGAACATAAGTCCACCCGTGCTCTGGATGCGATAGATAATTTCTACAGGGTAACACTAACTCTTGCATTGCGTAATCGCAAGAAAGTAATCGCTATTGCAGTAGGGTTGTTTGTTTTCTCATTGTCATTGGTACCGTTCCTGGGAACTGAATTCGTCCCGGAATTGGAAGAAGGTACGCTTAACATACGGGTAACGCTTGCTCCTTCATCCAGCCTTGAAACGTCGCTTGAGGTAGCACAAAAGCTTGAACGTAGGTTAATGGAACTTCCAGAGGTGCTTTATGCTTCCAGTCGAGTCGGACGTGCAGAGATTGGTGGCGATCCAGAGCCAGTCTCCAACATTGAAATCTATGTAGGGTTAAAACCAGTAAACGAGTGGGAATCTGCGGTAAACCGCTTTGAATTGCAAAACTTAATGGAAGAGAAAATGTCGGTGCATCCTGGGTTGCTGTTTACTTTCTCGCAGCCCATTGCCACTCGCGTTGATGAGTTGCTCTCTGGCGTAAAAGCTCAACTGGCCATAAAGTTGTTTGGTCCCGATCTGGGTGTTTTGGCCGATAAAGGCAAAGCTATTGAAGGTTTGGTACGCAATATTGATGGTGCTCAATCAGTGGAGATGGAGCAAATCGCGGGTGAAGCTCAATTGGTAATCCGTCCTGACAGGGATAAGATCGCTCGTTACGGTATTCCAGTCGGACAGGTGATTTCACTTGTTTCCGATGCGATTGGCGGAGAATCAGCCGGTCAGGTGATTCAGGGTAATGAGCGTTATGATATTTATGTACGCTTTGCTGAGCGATATAGAAATACCCCTGATGCAATAGCCAATATAGTATTGCAAGCTCCAAGCGGAGCGTGGGTTCGTCTTGGTGATATTGCCTCTGTATCTATTGAGGCCGGCCCTCCGCAGATTCGCCGTGATGATGTGCAAAGGCGTGTGGTGATTCAGTCTAATGTGCAAGGGCGTGATATGGGAGGTTTTGTGGATGAAATACGTAACCGTATCAAAGATGAAGTTGATTTACCGCCGGGATACTCTGTAGTATTCGGTGGACAGTTTGAGAACCAGCAACGAGCACAAGCTCGCTTGATGATTGTCGTACCAATATCGTTGGGGCTTATCTTCCTGCTTCTCTTCTTTGCTTTCGGTTCCGTACGCCAAGGAGCTCTCATCATGCTGAATGTGCCATTAGCAATGATTGGCGGTATCACAGCATTATTCATATCTGGCCAGTATTTGTCTGTGCCAGGTTCCATCGGGTTTATTGCGCTTTTCGGTGTAGCCGTTCTTAACGGTGTTGTTATGATCAATGCGATTAATTTATTGGTGGAAGAAGGTTCCGATCAGGATGATGCAATATTTAACGGCGCATTATCACGTTTGCGTCCGGTGCTCATGACTGCTTCCATTGCCGCCCTTGGCCTGGTTCCAATGCTACTTGCAACGGGTATCGGTTCGGAAGTACAACGGCCACTGGCAACAGTAGTCGTAGGAGGATTATTTTCCTCCACATTGCTAACGCTATTTGTTCTACCAGTTCTTTACAAGAACTTTTCTCATCGGGTTATCGAAGAGAATACACCGAGTAAAGATATTTAAACTGAGGAAGTGAGGTGAAAGAGATAATAGTTGGTATGTAACGATGCGCTCTTTAAGTTGATAGTTCTTAAAATATAGAGAGGGCTGTGCATGCCGGGGTAAATGGTAGCGGTATCATCTACGTTACCTATGTGAAGAAGGCGGTCCGTATAGAGACGGGCGAACGCCATTTAACTTAAGGGAGGTTTAAGATGAAAAAGAGAAATCACTGGAGTGTTATCATGGCATTAGTCTTAGGGGTAACTTTTGTAGCGCTTTCATCTGATGCGGAAGGTCGTGTGAATCTCATAGACACCGGAGCAGTATCCATAGAACGAGAAACTACAAGGGGTGCATCTTTTCATGGTGTGTCTGCCTACGAGGAACAAGGCCTGTTCGTGGTAGCAGGCAATGTTAATCGTCCAAAGACAACTCCTGGTCTCGTAGGTGGGCACGTTGACGTTACCGTTATAAATCCTGATGGAAAGGTCCTTGATAAAATCGTCACTCAATATACCCCGAAAGTCCTTTTAAGGGAGAGCCACAGTGGGTCGAAATTCAGTGCGAGCTTCGCATCTATTCCACCAAAAGGAAGTAGGGTTAAAGTTAGCATCCATTCGGGAAAACACTAATGAGACGAAAGTAGGACTAATGAATGTGACTGAATGGCTGAGTAACCTTGAAAATGAGGCTGTTGGCTCCATGATATAGAAGGAGAAATTTGCTTAAATCGATCATATTTGTTCTTTTGTTGTCATTTGTACCTTTAGATGCTTTTGCTCAGGACGGGGTTTTAACTATCCTATATACTGGTGCAATCAAAGGTGCTCTTGAGCCATGTGGATGTTCTCCTAAGTCCAGTTCTGGGGGGCTTGCAAGACTCTCTGGCTATATTTTAGCTAATAAGGAAGACTTGAAACCTTACCTATTGTTAGACGCAGGCAATTCTATGGGCGAGGACACACCACAGGGTAGGTTGAAGAGTGAGGTTGTAATCGAATCTTTTGCGATTACAGGTTACGATGTCGCAGCATTTTTTCATGACGATTTGCTCTTGCGCGAAAGATTTGTAGGTCCGCTAGTTGATAAATCAGGAATTCCCGCTCTCTCGGAGACTCCCTCTTATCCGGCTTCTATACAGCTTAAGCAGGGCTCTTCGGTGATAAATATAAGTACGGACCCAAAAGCCTATAAGAAGGGTCGGCTTAATATCCTCCTATCGGAGAGGCCAGTATCCGATGTTAAAGATAAGAAGGGATGGGACGTGATTATCTTATCCTCGGGCGAGCTTCTCGAAGAGCCTGTAAAGACCGATGGAGCTGTTATTGTCTCAGGCTATCCAAAAGGAGAAAAGCTTGGGGCATTGACACTCCAGATAAGTGATGATGGCTTGGTGGTTGGTTTTACACATAGATGGCAGCCCCTCAATAAGGAGATAATAGAGGACTACAATATTCGTAGCTTAATAGACGAATATGACAAGAAAGTAGCCGATCTCTTAAAAGACGATGAATGGCAGCTCCCAACCAATAGCACGTATTTTGGATATGAGAGTTGCGTGGAGTGCCATCAGCCATTCTTTGAGAAATGGAGCACCACAAGACACGCTAACGCGTTTGCTACACTGGAAGCTGTGGGCAAGTCCAGGGACCCAGAATGCGTTATATGCCATACTACCGGTTATGGAGAAAAAGGCGGATTCTATAGTGCCACTACTACCCCAGGCCTGATGAATGTACAATGCGAACAATGTCATGGTCCGGGAAGAGAACATTTGGCTGACTATACAGTAGCTATGGCTTCTATTAATGAATCGGTTTGTTTGCGTTGCCATACGGAAGAGAATAGTCCGGATTTTGATTTTTCAATCTATAGAGAGAAGGTCAAACACTAAAAGGAACAACAGAATGCGATTTAAAATATTACTCTCGACACTTATTTTATGTGTTCTCTTCCCGCTATCGGCTTTAGCTGCTGGTAGTTCGTCTTTAAAGGGATCTTACACTATCGCTCCGGGGCAAGAGTTCAAGTATGACGGAAAGGTCGTTGAAGTAGTTGAGTTCATGAGTTTCTATTGCGACCACTGCTATGAGTTCGAGAGATCAATCCCTATAATAAAGGGCAACTTTCCTAAAAAGATAAAATGGACGCTAGTCCCGATCTACTGGGGTGAGGGTTCCTCAAAGCCGGGAGAGGCCTACTTTTTGGCCAGAGACGCCGGAAAGGGCAAAGAGATGACTGAGGCCCTCTTTCGTGCTAACTTTATTGAGAAAAAAGATATTGGAAAGATAGAAGTCCTAGAGTCCATAGCAGAAAAGATAGGGATGGGATTTGATTTCAGTCGTAAGTTAAGGAGCGGAGAAAAAGCTCAAGCTGCACAGCAAGCGCTTGTGATGGCCGATACCTACAGAATAGAAGAGACCCCTACGATTGTCATCGCAGGCAATATAGTAACTAACCCGCATGCATCCAACCATGACATGGGAGTGTTCAGGGCTAATGTCATGAACATTATAGGTAGCATATTGAAGTAATCCGGGAAGGAAGTTTGCCAAGATTGAGACTTATAAAGATCAATGTATTTTCTCTTTTTCTGTTCCTTATCTTCTTTGCTGTACCTGCCATTTGTGCCTGGGCGGAGAGTGTTCCCAGGATAACACCTCTGGAATTAAGCAGAATTCTAGAGAGGGGTGATGATATTTTAATCCTCGATGTAAGTGGCAGTGACTCACAGGATGTCATAAAGGGAGCTGTAAGAAAGCCCTTTGGAGAACTCTATAGGGGCGAGGGGCTCCCAACTGATAAGGAGAAGCATATCGTCACTTACTGCACGTGTCTAAATGAGGAGACGAGCGCTAG
>JAJFJH010000196.1 GCA_021774155.1 Nitrosomonas sp. | reverse complement strand
GCTTAATTTTTGCAACAGGTGTGGGCATTTCAGCAATTTCTGAAGATTTCGTATTACTTTTACTTGGTGAAAAATGGCAGACAACCATTCCATTAATACAAATACTTGCTATTTTTGGTGTGGCGGCAGCACTGTCTTCTTCAATGGAGTTATTGCTACTAGTTTCAGGACGGGGCGATCTTTCTACAATTGAAGCTTGGCTACAACTTACAGTGCTTGTTCCTGTCGTGTGGTTTGCGGCACATACCTATGGTATATACGAGGTTGCATTAAGTAGAACATTAGTCGCAAGCCTATTTGTTTTCCTAATGATTTATTTGCTTACCATTGCTACACCCGTTAAATACTTGTCGGTTATTGGCGTGATATGGAGACCATTTCTAGCTTCTATCATTATGTTTGCAATGGTTCAGCAGTGTCATTTAAATGAACTTGACAATATTGTTCTGAGACTTGCAATGGACATAACAATAGGTGCAATTACCTATATTGGCAGTTTATTTTCCTTATGGGTTATTACAGGCCGTATGCCGGGTATTGAAGAAGATGTATATTCTAGAATATCTCTCTATATAAAAAAAACTTCTTAAGTTATTTGCAATACTAAAACAATGTTTTACTGGCGTTTAATTTATTAGCAACTATTTTGTTACGCTTTTAATATGCTCACAAATACCCGATATTCACTGAATACTGCATATAAAACAAGTTCAAACGATGAAGTTGCAGCTTTTCAATATATTTATCTGCCAACACCGTATCTAGAACAAATTCAACCTGTATAGGCAACTCACCAGCCAGCTCAAAAAACATTTCATCATGGTGTTGTCCGTGCCTGCCATAACCTGCAATAGAACGAAAAACTGAACCGCCTTCGATGCCTATTTTTCTAGCCTCATCTAACAGCCACTCATAGAGCAGCTGACTATTATGACGCTGCTTTTCTGTCATATAAATTTTTAGACATACACTTGACACACTACCTCCATTAATACGACTGATGAAGCCACTTAAAAGTTTGCAAACCCAACACTGTCATAATCAAAGAACCACCGAGATGGGTGAGAATAATGGTGGCACCCCAAAGATACTGACCACGAGCTAACAACGTAACTGTCTCAATGGAAAAAGTAGAAAAAGTAGTAAGTCCACCTAAGAAACCAGTAATAATAAGCAGTCTCCATTCGGGCGATAAGCCAGGGTGCTGCAAAAAAAATGCAACGGTATAGCCAACGAGAAAACCGCCAATTAAATTGGCTG
This sequence comes from Nitrosomonas sp., assembly GCA_021774155.1. Taxonomy (GTDB): domain Bacteria; phylum Pseudomonadota; class Gammaproteobacteria; order Burkholderiales; family Nitrosomonadaceae; genus Nitrosomonas. Next base: position 11,519 of record JAJFJH010000196.1, on the reverse strand, counting down.
ACAGCGTACCCAGCGGTATTTCAACATGTGTGGCATTTAGCCATAACCCCAGCCCCCATCGTAACCAGGCGCCCATAGCCGCTCCCAAGCCTACAGCGATAAAAGCATAAAATGTCATGGGCTATTGATCATATGTTAATCCACTTTTCTTTACTCTTGGTGGGGAGAATAATACAGTTTTTCTCGCCCTCGCGATGAAATCACCCCATTATCAAGTGAAACGTTAATAATTATGTTATACCTTCTTAATGATTCATGATGTCTGTTACAGTTATCCCTTACAAGGGTAATTAATTACGCCATAGGCACAAAAATAAACATGCCCTTTGAACCCGTTATTCTCTGGACCGATGCACTAATATATATTTTAGTCGTTTTGGTTATAACACTTGCCTGGCATGTTCGGCGTAGTGAACACATGCTCGCACCTTGGCGCCGTGTTGGGCATAGCGCGAGTGGAATGTCTGCATTCACACTATTAATATTTTTTGTAGTTATTGGGCTGTTAGACTCCGTACATTTTCGCCCTGCACTAGAAAGCAAAAACAGCCGTGGCGAACAAATTTACAGCGCAGAAGTATTAAGTGTATTTGATGTCATCGCGACACCACTACGCACTCGCGTAGAAAAAACGTATTCAGCGCCGCTTTCCGCCCACCTTTACGCAAAAGAAACCGTTGAGTTGCCTGATGGTAGGCGAGTACGTGAATTCTCACGTTTGGAATTCGGTGGCTCGCACCTTGAAGACCCTAGAACACAACGAATTAGCGACATTACCCAACGAACTGCTGCAGGCGTTGGCTACGCCATTTTACTTTGGGTTCTATTGGTAGCTTGGTTAAATATTCACCTAGCACGACACCATAAACTCAACTTCATGCAATCACTAAGAAATCTCTGGTGGGGTGAAATGGCGTTTCCTTGGCGCGCCATTTTAATCACGCTCGCAATGATGCTATCACTATTCTGTGTCACGTTAATGCTAGCATCACATTACCATGTATTTGGTACGGATAAAGTCGGCCAAGATGTTCTTTATCATTCGCTCAAAAGTATCCGAACAGCATTGGTTATTGGCGCACTAACTACGTTGATCATGCTGCCCTTTGCTCTGCTACTTGGCATCATGGCAGGTTACTTCCGCGGCTGGATTGATGATGTCATTCAATATACCTATACCACGATTAATTCCATACCCAGCGTACTATTGATAGCTGCCGCTGTTCTCATGATGCAAGTCTATATCGAAGCACATCCTGAACTATTCGAGACCACTGCTGAACGCGCCGACCTGCGTTTATTATTTCTCTGTATCATTCTAGGATTAACCAGCTGGACGGGGCTTTGTCGCTTGCTACGCGCTGAGACCTTGAAGCTACGTGAGATGGAATACATCCAGGCTGCAGACGCTTTTGGTGTGTCACACTGGCGCATTATCAGCCGCCACATCTTGCCAAATGTCATGCATATCGTATTAATTGCGACGGTTATGGATTTTAGTGGTTTGGTTCTCGCAGAAGCGGTGCTTTCTTATGTCGGCGTGGGTGTGGATCCTTCAATGATTAGTTTTGGCACCATGATTAATGCTGCCCGCCTAGAAATAGCCCGCGAACCGATTGTATGGTGGACACTAATCGCTGCCTTTGGTTTTATGTTCACACTGGTGTTAAGCGCAAATCTGTTTGCTGATGCGGTGCAAAATGCGTTTGATCCTCGCACCAAAACCTTATCCGAGAAAAACAGCATCTTAAAGCGTAAAAAAATACACGCTCTAACCAACAAGGAAAATGATCCTAAGCTACCGCTTTCATCTGCAGACGCCAAAAATACACCGCCTTCATGAGTTCATTATTAGAAATTAAAGATCTTGAAACAATGCTCCATACTGGTGCTGAGCCAGTACGTGCCATCGATGGCCTCACAATAAAAATTCACAAGGGTGAAACATTTGCATTATTAGGTGAATCTGGCTGCGGTAAATCAATGACTGCGCTTTCAATCATGCGATTACTACCAGACGCAGGAGAGATTGTCGCTGGCTCCATTAAATTGAGAGGTGAAGACCTGCTGCTTTTGCCTGAAATGGACATGCGTAACTTACGTGGCAAGCGCATTAGTATGATCTTTCAAGAACCCATGCTTAGCTTGAATCCCGTAATGACCGTTGCCGAGCAAATTGGCGAGGTACTACACCGTCATTTTAATATTTATGGAAAAAAAACCAATGCGCGTATTCTGGAAATTTTAAATCAAGTTGGCATACCCGATGCAGCACAACGTATGCATGAATACCCCTTCCAATTTTCTGGCGGTATGAAACAACGCGTAATGATCGCGATGGCGCTGGCAGGAGAACCCGAGTTACTTATTGCTGACGAACCGACTACTGCATTGGATGTCACCATTCAAGCACAAGTGCTTGACCTCATGCGCAATTCACAACAACGTAGCAGTATGGCCATCTTGTTAATTACACACGATTTAGGTGTGGTTGCGGAGATGGCGCACCGTGTGGCTGTTATGTATGCCGGGGAAATCATTGAATCTGCCACACGCGAAGCATTTTTTAAAACGCCATTACATCCCTATTCAAAAAAATTATTTGCGTCATTACCCGGAAAAAATAGTCGAGAACAAGGATTAGCTGTTATCAGCGGTAGCGTGCCCTCTCTATCGCAAACATTTACAGGCTGTCGTTTTGCTGACCGTTGTGACGACGCTTGGGATTTATGTCATCAGAAAATTCCTTTATGGAATGACCCGCCGGATAATCATTATGTCAAATGCCACCTTTTCAGCACCGACCAATCATCAAGTCAGCCTGGCACCGCTGCTAAAGAACCCACACCTATTCCAATTGTTTTGCAAAAAATAGCAAATACAAATAATGAGTTACTACGTGTCACAGATTTGAAGGTCCACTTTCCCATTCACAAAGGTTTATTCAAGCGTATCGCTGGTAACGTAATGGCTGTTGATGGCATTTCATTAACCATCCCCCAAGGTAAAACTATTGCATTAGTAGGCGAATCAGGCTGTGGCAAAACGACTGTGGGCAAAAGTATTTTACAACTCATTAAACCAACGGCAGGTAGCGTTTTATTTAATGGACAAGAACTGGTTGGCCTTGAGCGAAAACAATTACGCAAAAAACGCACAGATTTTCAGATTATTTTTCAAGACCCCTATTCATCCCTCAATCCACGCATGTTGATTGTTGATATAATAAAGGAAGGGATGGATGCGTTAAATGGTTACACCGATGAAGCAGAAATAGATGCATTGTTAGAACATGTCGGATTGCCGCCTGAAACCAAACGGCGTTATCCGCATGAGTTTTCAGGTGGGCAGAGGCAGCGCATCGCCATCGCCCGCGCGTTGGCTGTTAACCCAAAGCTGCTCATTTGTGATGAACCTACCAGTGCATTGGATGTTTCTGTGCAAGCGCAGATCTTGAATTTATTAAAATCACTACAAAATAGCCTGGGTATCGCTTATTTATTTATCACTCATAACCTTTCAGTTGTTGAGCACATCGCAGACAATGTAGCCGTAATGTACCTAGGTAGAATTGTTGAACAAGGCTGTGTCGATGACGTACTTCGAAATCCTAAACACCCTTATACACAAGCGTTATTATCAGCCGTTCCAACAATTGATGAAAGTGACAAACGAGAAATGATTCCCCTAAAAGGCGACTTGCCATCACCATCTGCACCGCCGTCAGGTTGTCATTTTCATCCGCGTTGCCCACAAGCCATGAGCATATGCCGAGAGACCTACCCAGAATTAACGGCGATAAATTCAACGCAAACTGTTCAATGCCACCTTTATACACAGAAACAAGACGCCTAATATCATGACAATTGACAATGAAGTGGTGCGACGCCGTACCTTCGCCATCATTTCTCACCCGGATGCGGGCAAAACAACCTTAACCGAAAAACTGTTAATGTATGCTGGAGCAATTCATATTGCAGGCAGCGTTAAAGCACGCAAATCTAGCCGTCATGCGACTTCTGACTGGATGGAAATTGAAAAACAAAGAGGCATCTCAGTCGCCAGTTCTGTCATGCAAATGGAATATCGTGACTGCGTCATTAATCTCTTGGATACACCCGGTCACCAGGACTTCTCAGAAGATACCTATCGCGTATTAACCGCAGTCGATGCGGCTTTGATGGTAATTGATGCCGCTAATGGTGTTGAAGCACAGACATTACGTCTGCTTGAAGTCTGTCGCGCACGAAATACACCTATTCTAACCTTCATCAATAAAATGGACAGAGAAGTCCGTGACCCCATCACACTGATCGATGAAATTGAACAAACACTGGGTATGTCAGTTGCACCGTTTACTTGGCCCATTGGCATGGGGCGAAATTTTCATGGGGTATTTGACCTGCATCAAAACTGTATGCGTGTATTTAAGGCGGGTGAAGATCGTGTCGGTGGTGAAGATGAAATCATCACAGATTTCAACGACCCGACAATTACCGAGCGCTTTGGCACCGATCTTTTTAATGCACAGCAAGAAATTGAGTTAGTTCAAGGTGCCTCTGCTGAGTTTAATAAAGAGGCATTTCTTGATGGAAAACAAACCCCCGTCTTCTTTGGTTCCGCCATCAACAATTTTGGTGTACGTGAGATTCTTGATGCACTGGTCAGCATGGCGCCTGCACCAGGCCCACGCAAAGCCATACAGAGGGAAATACAACCTGCCGAGAAAAAATTCACCGGCGTTGTATTCAAGATTCAAGCCAATATGAATCCGGCTCATCGTGACCGCATCGCTTTTGTACGTATTTGCTCAGGCATGTTTAAGCGTGGCATGAACATAAAAGTCGTGCGTAGCGGTAAAGACATTCGTACCAGCACAGTCGTTTCATTTTTGTCGCAACGTCGAGAATTGCTTGAAGAAGCTTATCCCGGTGACATTATCGGCATACCTAATCACGGCACTTTACAGTTAGGCGACACCTTAACAGAAGGCGAAAGCCTTCAATTTACCGGCCTACCCTTCTTTGCACCTGAAATATTTCAAACCGTTGAAATTGCCGATCCTATGCGCAGCAAGCAACTGAAATTGGGATTAACGCAATTGGGTGAAGAAGGCGCCATTCAAGTATTTAGGCCACATATTGGCAATGCGTTGTTATTGGGCGCCGTCGGTGTTTTACAGTTTGAAGTGGTGACACATCGACTAAAACATGAATACGGTGTTGACGCACGCATTGCGCCAGCCAAGTATCAAGTCGCACGTTGGGTAACATCCGATGACCCTCGTGAATTACAGCGCTTTATCAGCGCCAATGGACACCGCATTGCCTATGATGCAGTTGATGCGCCGACATTCCTGGCATCCTACGGCGCGGAACTCAGTGTTGCGGAGGAAAACTGGCCCGCTATCAGGTTTCATAAATTACGCGAACATGCCGGCTTGGTATTTCAAGCACACATGAATGGCTAATTTAAAATAAATCATGATATCCTTACAACGCGATCTTGTGGAAACAATAAAAAAACAACATAATTTAGCAACACGTATTACTAAAAGGAGAAAGTCATGGAACTTAAAGGATCTCAAACCGAAGGGAATTTAAAAGCAGCTTTTGCTGGCGAATCCCAAGCTAATCGTCGCTACCTCTACTTCGCAGCCAAAGCGGATGTAGAAGGACAAAATGACGTGGCATCTGTATTTCGCTCTACCGCTGAAGGTGAGACAGGCCATGCGCACGGTCACTTGGAACACCTCGAAACCTGCGGCGACCCTGCAACAGGTTTACCATTCGGTGGTACACGCGACAACTTGAAAACAGCTATCGCCGGTGAGACACATGAATATACTGACATGTATCCAGGTATGACAAAAACGGCTCGTGACGAGGGTTTTGATGAAATCGCTGATTGGTTTGAAACACTAGCCAAAGCTGAGCGTTCACATGCTAACCGTTTCCAGAAAGCATTGGACGGCCTAGCTGACTAAATTTAAATTAATTTAGAACAACGGTAATGGGGTTTGCAGACCAGTTATATTTTCTGTAAACCCCTTTTATTTTTGCATTTTACTTTTCTAACGCCCCTATGACTAAACGTGAAGGTAGCCTAGAAGCACCAAAACGCCTCCCTATTGACTGGAAGAATCCAGATTTCTACGATGAAACCGGTCTTAATAATGAATTAGAACGTGTTTTTGATATCTGTCATGGCTGTCGGCGCTGTGTAAGCCTATGCACCGCATTCCCACGTTTATTTGACCTCATTGATGAAGGGTCAACCGGCGAAATTGATGGTGTAGAAAAAACAAAATTCTGGGAAGTTGTTGACCGCTGCTATCTTTGTGATATGTGTGCCATGACTAAGTGCCCTTACGTCCCACCACATCCGTGGAACGTGGACTTTCCGCACTTAATGTTACGTGCTAAGGCATTTAAATATAAAAAAGTCGGCGCTAATTTTCGCGACAAACTGCTATCCAGCACCGACATGGTGGGAAAATTAGCAACTATCCCCGTGCTGGTGCAAGTAGTTAATAGCGTGAACAAAACACCGGCCACACGAAAAGTAATGGACAAGTTATTGGGTATCCATGCGGAAAGACAACTACCCGAATACGATAGCCAACGCTTCAGAAAAAACGCCAAGCCAAATGATACATTTCCGATAAAAAATGGCGCAAAATCAGCCGGCAAGGTAGCGATCTACGCCACCTGCTACGTTAATTATAATGAACCAGGTATTGGCCATGATCTTTTAAAAATTCTACAATACAACAAAATCCCTACACGCTTAGTTGAAAAAGAAGCCTGTTGTGGCATGCCAAAATTGGAGCTGGGTGACCTGCAATCTGTTGAAAGGCTTAAAAAAGAAAACATCCCGCCGTTGGCAAAACTTGCAAAAGAAGGCTACGCTATCCTTACCGCCGTGCCTTCTTGTACTCTGATGTATAAGCAAGAACTCCCATTGATGTTTCCTGATGACGAGGATGTCAAAGCCGTGGCTGCCGCCATGTTTGACCCTTTTGAGTACCTGATGCTCAGAAAACAAGATGGCTTATTAAATACAGACTTCAAACACTCACTGGGTAATATTTCTTACCATATTCCTTGCCATTTGCGAGTACAAAATATTGGTAAAAAAACCAAAGATGTTTTAGAACTCGTCTCTGAGACCAAGGTCAATTCTATCGAACGCTGTTCCGGTCATGATGGTACTTGGGGTGTTAAAAGTGAATACTTCGCCGACTCCATGAAAATTGGCAAGGCAGTTTTCAAACAAATGGCGAAGAATGAACCGGATTACATCAGCTCGGATTGTGCGATTGCCGCACGCCATATCGAGCAAGGGATGGAAGAAAGTAAAGCGCAAAAACTGCATCCTTTGACGCTGATCCGCATGGCCTATGGCGATCAAACAACGCAACCTAGACCAGTTGACATAACTGCAACTCAAACAACAACAGACGCCATGAGAGAAAAACAAATGACGACAATAACCCGCGACAGCCTGTTGACTTTAGAAGCTTACGCCAAAATTCGCCAAGAATTTCGTGCCCAAGTCATGGCGCATAAAAAGAACCGCAGAATTAATCTGGGTGACCATATCACGCTCATTTTTGAGGACGAACTTACTATGCGTTATCAGATTCAGGAAATGCTGCGCATTGAAAAGCTTTATGAGGAACAAGATATCATTCAAGAACTGGAAGCTTACACACCACTCATCCCAGATGGAAACAACTGGAAAGCTACCATGATGATTGAATATGCTGACCCCGTTGAACGCGCCGAAAAATTAGCAACATTGGTAGGCATAGAGCAGAAAGTTAGCATGACAATCTCTGGCCATACACCGGTTTTTCCCATTGCTAATGAAGATCTGCAACGAGACACCGAAGAAAAGACCTCAGCCGTCCATTTCTTACGTTTTGAACTAACACAACCCATGATTCAAACACTACAGCAAGGTGCTGCATTAAGCGCAAGTGTTGACCATCCAAACTATCAAGTCACGATTGATACCGTTGATGCAGCGACACGTGAATCATTGCTCAACGATTTAAAATAACCATGAAAAAATGGCTACTCATATTCTGCGCTTTGTCTGTCACAGGCTGTGCTGGTAATGAAATTTTCAAAGATGGATTTGATAACGAGAAAACTTGGCTTGAACTAGAAGCACAGTTACCAGACTATCCCAAACAAGAAAATTTCCTCGAATATGATTCAGGTTCTAATTCCAACTACAAATATTATGTTGACGAAAAGTCCATTCAAGTCGGAGACGACGGTGTCATACGCTTCAGCCTAATTGTCGAATCATCAGCCGGCGCCATGAACGTCAGCTTCGAAGGCATGCGCTGTAAAACTAATGAACGCAAGCGCTATGCCCTCGGCCAAAATAACGGCACTTGGATTGAGTCCCACGTAGACGACTGGCAATTGATACAAAATGTCAGCCAATTTCATCCTCATCGCGAACTTGCCACCTACTATTTCTGTCCTCTTAAAAGCATCGTCGGCAGTGAACAAGAGGCTATTCGTGCTTTAAAAGCGGGCATGCATCCGCGGGTTCGTTCGTTGCGGTATTAGTGGGTAAGTCTGCCTAGAATCTAACAAGCTTCAATATGGATCTATTTTGTTATGGAAGATGCAGAATCATTTAACCATTATTTTGCTCGAAACTTTGAACAACGTGCGATTGTACGTGCAAGTGAACAAAAGCAGGAAATTGGTGAGGGCTGTATTTCTGAATCTAAGAATCATGGATTATCAGAAGAATCTTTATATCTGCATAATCATTTCCATGAACGACTTGAAAGTGTCAGGGTTGACCATCTGAGTAAATCCACGATTTTGTGCGTACCCATCCCCGACAATGGGAGCATCCCCAAAATTTTAAATGATGTATTTAATATTGAAGCGGTATCACAATTGATTGGCAATGCACTGGGTACGGGCGAAAAAGATATGCCCGATATTGACGTTCCTATTGATACGGATCATGCATTTTTTGAAACAGAAATTCCTGAAACTGATGAAGTTGGCGAAGATAACAGACAGGAGATTAGAGCAACAGGGGTTCTAAAATTCTTTAATTTAGTACCCGATTGGCTGACCGACCAACTTGACGCATCCATTATACCTTTTGAAGATAGATGGCTTGCGACACTTGATGTGCATTTGAAAAATACAGGGCATATTATCGTTAGTCCCGCCCCATTAGGTATGGTGTTAGACGCTAATACCAACAGAAGAATTATCGTCACATCATTTATGAAAGGTATTGTAAATACTAATGATGGCGTTCCGCATCCAATGGAGATCGAATTAGATTACGATCCAGTGTTAGGCGCGCTAGATGATGAAATAGATATTCCTGGTCAAGGGAAAAAAACAATAATTGCAATTAATGAAATTTATGATTCCGGCGATTCTGTAGATGATCAAATCAATACACTGAGAAACGCAAGCAAAGAACAAGAAAACTTCATGGACGCCGTTGTGGCAGAAATTATTCCTGATAATGACGATGAAAATGACACAGTTCATGAAGCCGTTAAAGACGATGAATTATTTGAGGTGGAATTGTCTCTTTCCGGTCATCGAAAGGATGAGATCGAACTCATATTAGAACAACAGGTGATTGTCTACGTTGATCCAAAACATCTAGAATTTGCAAAAGCACAACTCGCTGAAGATCTGGTTTTTCTTACAGCCGACACCTATCTATCATTCGGTCTATACAATCCAGGAGCGCCGCCAGAAGGCCAGGAAAACACTGACAAAAATGATTATCTACAGCTCTACATAAACATAAATAAAGGCATTGGAAAAACCCTAGAAGACGCAGTTATTTTACATGGCGGCCCACTTTTGAAGCTTGCTAAATTAAAGCTTCCTAACCATTTGCCGAGGCACAAACCGCAACACCTCAGTGAAGATACTTCTGCACCTGACGCAATCTTAACTGTAATTACGCAAAACTGAGAAGCACCGTCAATACTGCTTAATCAACTTGAGGCAAAGATACCGACTCGATCTATATTAAAACCTGATATCACTTAACCAACTTTTTACACCAGCCACTAACTGCTAAATGAATAACCCCGCAGCAAGCTACGAGGTATCAATAATGATGATAGCTTTAAGTATCCGTTGCAAACAGAAGGGAATTAAACCCAGTAGAGATCAAATATTTACACATTTCTACAGGCTGGAATGTTAGGTCTGTTAATATTGTAAAATTTATCACTTAAATTATTTGTTTCCTTTAAAGTCGGGAATTTCTATAGTGAATTTAGATAAACTTTTTAATGACAGTTACGAAAGAGTCTCTAACATGGGAGAGAACAACAATCTTTTTTTTGATTGTTTTTATGAAAAATTTATAGGCTCATCCACTGAAATAGCAGATAAGTTTAAAAATACAGACATGAAAAAACAAAAACTAATGTTACGCTCTTCTATCCTTTACATCATGCAATTATTTTCTACTCATGAACTCCATGAATATATGGAAGAAATTGCAATTAAACACAATAAAAAGCATTTAAATATTCAACCTGAACTTTATGATGTGTGGATAGAGTGCCTGATAGAAACCGTTAGGGAACTTGATCCATATTTTAATGAGCATATCGAGCTTGCTTGGCGAATGTTTTTTTCTCCAGGAATCACTTATATGAAATTTAAATACGATAAATAAAGCGCAGCAATATGATTAACTTATAAACTCACCTTAAAGGATTTACAAATATTGAGTTACGTCATAATGAGGACCGATGAGACCTCACTCATGAGACAAAAAGATAAAAACTAAAACCGAACTACTCATCATTCCTAACAACAGCATCACTATGATAGTGAGTTCATTCATTCTATTCTGAAACATTGTCCCTCCACGTTAAAAACAACTCATTTGGATAATTGATTAAAAACGACCCTTGGACATGAAAAATAATTTATGCTACCCAAACACGAGAGACGCGGTTCAATTTTACTTGACTGGTTGATGGTACGGAATACACTGCGCTGGCGAAATCTTCCTACAATAAAAAATTCTAGCTTTATCTGATTTAGAGTAGGTAATAAATTATCCGAAAAAAATATTTTAACAATAGCATCCGGCAATTTAACCTGAGTTGTTATATAACAAATTGATTTTAAATCAAAATTAATTTTCTCCGCGCGCCCTGCGCCTATCCCCGCGGCAAGCTACGGAGAATTGCAAGTTAAAAATTAATATGGCTTCAGCGCATAAAGAATGTAACAACGAAGCCGGTAATTGAGGGGAAGTAATTCACGTAAATTCGAGAAGTATTGGAGCTAGATAGATGAGTGAAAAAAACTTGACCTAGACAGAATAATTAAGTCCAAAGAAAACACGGAAGAGGTTGATTCAGTGGTGGCCACACAAATTATCGGAGTAAAGGTAAATACGCTTGCTTCTTGACGCTGCACAAAGAAAGAAACCATTCTCTTCTACAAAATAGGTAGCGAGGTCAGGTACAAAATATC
>JAJFJH010000195.1 GCA_021774155.1 Nitrosomonas sp. | reverse complement strand
CGCCGTAATTAATTTACGTGTTTCATGCTGCGACAGCACAACACTCAGCGCACAAGAAACCAAGATTAATGCCAAACACCCATTCAATTTAGCCATCATCGACACCTGAATTAAACTCGCTCTGCCACACGCATCACTGCGCTTCTGGCTCTCACATTAGCGGACACTTCCGCTTGACTTGGACGTATTGCCTTGCCAATTAGCTTCAATGTCTGATTACTGAAACGTTGCACCTCTTCGTCACGCAGTGGCAATCCACGCGGCAATTCATCGGTATTGGCTGCAGCACGAATAAATCGTTTAACCAAACGATCTTCCAAAGAATGAAAGCTAATCACAGCCAATCTTCCGCTCGGCTTTAATAACGAGACACACTGCGGCAATATCAACGACAGGCCCTCAAGCTCTTGATTGAGATAAATCCTGATCGCCTGGAAAGTGCGAGTCGCCGGATTCTGCTTATTTTCCCGCCTGCCCCCACGCGAGCGTACGACTGGCGCGACAATCTCGGCAAGTTGAAATGTGGTAACAATAGGCTGCCGCGTTCTTGACACAACAATCGCTCTTGCAACCTGCCTAGCAAACCGTTCTTCGCCATAGTCTCTTATCACCTCGCCTAATTGAGATTCCGATACTGAAGCTAACCACTGAGCTGCTGTTTGCCCCCGACTCGTATCCATACGCATATCGAGCGGACCATCTGATCCAAAGCTAAATCCTCGTGACGCCTCATCCAGTTGTGGTGATGACATACCCAAATCTAACAATATGCCATCGACCTGTGTAACACCCATACTCTGCAATATCTGTTGGAGACCAGAAAAATCTCCATGTTTAATACTAAACCGCTTATCATTAATTTCTTGGCCTACAGCCACCGCCTCGGGATCTTTATCAAAAGCAATTAATTGACCACATTCACCCAGTTTTGACAGTATTAGCCGGCTATGCCCACCGCGACCATAAGTACCATCGATATATATGCCATCCGGCTTAATCGCCAAGGCATCCACTGCTTCGTGAAGTAAAACCGTAATATGCATAATCACATCACTGCCATATCACAATGAAAAACCATCTAGCTCAGGCGGCACATCACCATCCTTAAATGCAAGCGCATCTTCAATTTCTACATTCCATTTCTCTTCATCCCACAACTCAAACTTTGCACCCTGCCCGACCAACACAACGCCCTTTGATAAACCCGCAAACTGACGTAGCGGTGACGATATTAAGATTCGGCCAGAACCATCCATATCAACATCACTAGCATTACCAACTAGTAATCGTTGTAAACTACGGGTTTGAGGATTAAAACTAGATAGACTGTTAAGCTTTTGTTCTATAGGCTCCCAAGCAGGCTGGGGGTAAACCAATAAACACTTAGAAGGATCAGCAGTGATAATCAGATGCCCGGAACAAAAAGACGTCAAAATATCGCGATACCGTGTTGGTATTGCGAGTCTGCCTTTATTATCCAAACTGAGCTGTGTGATTCCACGAAACAATTTATCGCCTCACTAATACGGGAAAGTTATTTTGCACTTTAGCCCACTTTTCACCACTTCTCCCCACTTTATATAACAACTGGTCATCCGTCAAGTGAAGTAGTCGATTTCCTTAGATAGGACAAGGGCTTAAAGAAAAACAAGAAACAACAACGGCTTAAGAAATTTATTTGTAAAATAAGTTAGATAGCAATATAAATGAATGTAACTTATTACCTTGAATGACGTTTTAATCAGAATATAACCCCAATTTACCCCTTTATCTTTTTAACTAACTAAACCCACTGACAATGCCAAGCTATTGGAAGCAGGCCAAACAAGAATTAGCTGCGCAAGACGACGTCATGCACAAACTCATGCAACATGCTGGTGAAGCCGTCCTCAGCTCACGAGGAGACGCCTTTACAACTCTCGCACGCTCAATCGTGGGTCAGCAAATATCCGTTAAAGCGGCTGAAAGCATATGGCAAAAGGTCATCGCTGAGGTGCCACAAATGACAGCTCCAGCAATATATGGTGGCAATATCGATTTATTACGCAACTGCGGATTATCTCAAAGAAAAGTGACTTACCTGCAAGACCTGTCTCGACACTTCATAGAAAAAACGTGGAATGAAACGACATGGCATGAAATGAGCGACGAAGCCATCATTACTCAATTGATACAAGTAAAAGGCATTGGACGCTGGACAGCGGAAATGTTTCTAATTTTTCATATGCTACGCCCCAATATCTTGCCGCTAGATGACATCGGATTACAGCGCTCAGTTAGCCTTCATTACAACGCCAACCAGCCAATTGACAAAGACGCTATACGCAAACTTGCTAAGCAATGGCAACCTTGGTGTACTGTCGCCACATGGCATTTATGGCGCAGTCTCGACCCTTTGCCAGTCGCTTACTAATTTAAGAAACCATCAAACCATTAAGACTTCTTGCGCGACCACTCAACTACACCCCAGGTTGCAACGCAATCGGAAGCGTAACTTCACTCTCCTCTCGCAACACAGTGACTTGCACTACATCACCTACTTTATATTTATCCAGTTTTGACAACAACTCATCAACCGATTCAATCAAGTGGCCATCCAGCGCAACGATAATATCCCCCGGCTTTACTCGACCATCCCTAGAAATCGTCGCGCCTTTAAGGCCGGCTTTTTCTGCTGCAGTACCAGGGTTAACACTAAGAATAACAACACCCTTGATCTCCAACATCCCGATTAAACGATTATTCAGTTTACTATCAACTGTAATTCCCAAACCTGGACGAATATATTTTCCACGACTAATTAACTGAGGCACCACGCGATTAACGGTATCCACTGGCACAGCAAAGCCGATGCCAGCGCTAGCACCAGACGGACTATAAATCATTGTATTAATACCGATAAGTCGCCCTGCAGAATCAAGCAACGGCCCGCCCGAATTCCCCGGATTAATCGCCGCATCGGTCTGAATTAAATTATCAATATGACGCCCATTATCACTGGGCAAGGAACGATCAAGCGCAGAAACAATACCAGTCGTCAGCGTCCAATCCAAACCGAATGGATTGCCAATAGCAAACACCTTCTGCCCCACTTTAAGATCATGACTCGTACCTAGTGGCACAGGCGTAGGACGTTGAATACCAATACCAACCTTTAGCACCGAAATATCATGTGCGGGGCTGCTACCCACCAATGCTGCTTTATAGTCACGTCCATCCGCAAGACGCACAATCGCTTCACTGGCACTTTTTATTACATGGAGGTTGGTAACAATGTGGCCATCATCATCCCAAATAAAACCCGAACCAGTACCACCTGGAACTGAAAATATGTTTCGTGTCCAGACGTCCATTACACGCTGATGAGTGGTAATAAACACCACCGAGTCACGAGAATTCTCAAACAACTCAATCGTACTTTTTTCGTCCTGCGCCAGATTGCCACGCGCCTCAACTATTCTTGGCGCCACATCCTGCTGAGAATCGGATGAAAACAAGCTCGACCAATTAATTGGAAGTAGTATGCTACGAAAAAGTAGCGTTAAAACAGCAACGACCAATATGAACCAAACTAGGCGCGCAAAAAATTGGCCATTAGCAGACATAGAACAACGACTCCTTAAACATTAAAAGCTTTACTCAACAAAATTTCACATAAAAAACAAGAAACTCTTCTTAATAGCAAGGCTTCCAGAAATACAATCTTCATAGTTAATCTAACGCACATAACCTGCAGAATCATTCTTTTCCAGCAACGCATTGTAACTTGTAATGACCAACTATAACCGGGCACTTTTTAGCACATAGTCTGCAATTGCCCAACCCGCAGCTTGATCAGCTAACATTGTTACCTGAAAGCTGGGATAATCACTGATGGATAATGAGACTTCACAGACAACATCTTCGCCCCTAGAAAACACCGGCGGGCAATCTTTTAATGAATTGCCATTGTCACCAAAAATACTGACAACATTGCAGCAGCTCGAATACTTAACAATGACGCCCATTCAAGCGGCTAGTTTGCCAGTTACGTTGGCAGGTCATGATCTAATCGCGCAAGCCAAAACGGGCAGCGGCAAAACGGCTGCATTTGCGTTGGCACTACTAACCAATCTTAATCCACGCCGCTTTGCTGTACAAGCCATGGTGCTGTGTCCAACGCGTGAATTAGCCGATCAAGTGACGCAGGAGCTTCGTCGTCTGGCACGATTTGCTGACAATATCAAAATTCTTACACTGTGTGGCGGCAGTACCATGCGCCCGCAAATGTCCAGTTTGGCACATGGTGCGCATATTGTTGTTGGCACACCCGGTCGCATTATGGATCATTTACAACGCAACACTCTAAACCTAGAAGCACTGAACACCTTGGTTTTTGATGAAGCCGATCGCATGTTGGATATGGGGTTTTATGATGACATTGCATTTGTTGTAAAGCACTGTCCGATTGAACGTCAAACATTACTGTTCTCAGCAACCTACCCCAAAGGTATCGCAGGACTGGCGCGGCAGTTCTTACGCAACCCGCGTGAAGTGAAACTGCTGGAGCAACACGAGGAACACAAGATACGCCAGCGTTTCTACGAAATAGAAGATGCATCACGCTTGCAGACGGTTGTATTGTTGCTTAAGCACTATCGTCCCATCAGCACGCTGGCATTTTGTAACACCAAGCAGCAGTGTCGTGATTTGCTGGAAGTATTGCAGACGCAAGGCATCAATGCACTGACTCTGAATGGCGATCTCGAACAACGTGAAAGGGATCAAGTGCTGATACAGTTTGCCAATCGTAGTTGCTTGGTATTAGTGGCAACCGATGTGGCCGCACGTGGTTTGGATATCACGCAACTTGAAGCTGTCATTAATGTCGACGTAACAGCCGATCCGGAAATATATATTCATCGCATTGGTCGCACAGGTCGCGCTGATGAAAACGGCTGGGCGCTGAGCCTGTGCAGTCTTTCTGAAATGCCCCGAGTTGTGGAAATTACAAAGATGCTAGGCTCCGAACCAGAATGGCATAATGTGGCTACACTGCAAAGCAAAAATAACACCCCGCTGGCATCACCGATGGTGACACTACAAATACTCGGCGGGCGCAAAGAGAAAATTCGCCCCGGAGATGTATTGGGCGCACTCACTAGCGGAGCAGGATTCACACGTGAACAAATTGGAAAAATCACCGTAACCGATCAGTCGACTTATGTTGCTGTGGCACGCGATATTTCTCGTGAAGCTATGCGCAAATTATCAGTTGGGAAAGTTAAAGGTAAATCGGTAAAAGCACGTGTGTTGTAGCGTCAAGAAAAGCTTATGGAAAACGATAAAATAATTGCAGCCGTGCGACAGTGGGTGGAGACCTTGATTATCGGCATGAATCTCTGCCCATTTGCTAAGCGTGAATTGGTGAAGAACCGAGTACGTTTTACTGTGACAGAGGCGACAACGGATGATGAATTGATGACGGCACTGCAAACTGAATTGGAATTTCTGGATAGTAACCCCTCAGTTGAAACCACGTTGTTAATTCACCCAAAAGTACTGCGGGATTTTGATGATTACAACCAATTTCTGAATTTTGCCGACCGATTTCTAGCACAATTGCGAATGGGCGGCGTCTACCAGATCGCCAGTTTTCATCCAGACTACCAGTTTAGCGGCACAAATCCCGGTGACGCAGAAAATTACACAAACCGTTCACCTTATCCTCTGTTGCACCTTCTTCGAGAGAAGAGTCTTGAGCGCGTCATCACCGATTATCCAGATACCGATCAAATTCCCGCACGTAATATTGAACTGATGAATCGTTTCGGGCAGGACAAACTGCAAGCAATCATCCAAGCTTGCTTAGATGGCTCTGGACATAACTGAAATGGTTTAAGGTCGCCTCTTAAATAGAAAGACTGTCTAAAAAAGTGCCCGATTTTAGCTGGCCATTACACCAGTTAACGAGGGCCACTTCATTATTCATGTAACATAGCTTTCTTTTGCGTAGAGGCATAAGACAATTGTGAGTAAATATGTATCGCTATTCATCTGCTGCCTGTTAATGGCATGTCAGGCTGACCAACAATCTATCCCGGACTCGATTCCAGATCGTTATGTTGCGCCTGAATCAGATAATGGTCAGTTATATCAAAAACAGGTTCAACCGATACTGGATAAACGATGTATTGTCTGCCATGGTTGTTATGATGCGCCTTGCCAACTAAACCTGGCATCTGCACAAGGTATTGATCGGGGTGCAAATACGCAAGCCATTTATAACGGCATGCGCCTAACTGCCGATCCACTGACGCGATTATTCGAAGATGCTCATACCGCAGGTGAATGGAGAGAAAAAGAGTTTTTCCCCGTTTTGAGTGAGCAAGCAACAAAAAACCCACTTCAAAGCAGCCTGATCTATCAAATGCTGGCGCTTAAAAGACAAAATCCGATCGATAAAATTGTAGAACACAATGAAATTATTCCCGACGAACTCTTTGATTTTTCGTTAAAGCAAGAAAATACATGTCCAGATATTGATCAATTTGAAAGTTACGCCGAGTCACATCCACACCGTGGGATGCCATATGGTTTACCGGACATAGCATCATCTGAGTTTAACACCTTGAAACATTGGTTGAAGAATGGCGCACCATTGACAGGTTTTCCGGAACTCAGTGCCATTTATCAGAGTCAGATTGACGCTTGGGAAGAATTTTTGAACGGTGATTCGACAAAACAACGCTTAATTGCACGATATATTTATGAGCATTTGTTTTTAGGACATTTATATTTTGAAGATCTGGAGAATAACAACAGCGAAGTTCAAGCTTATTTTAAAATTGTACGTTCCGCTACACCACCCGGACAAGCAATCCGTATTATCAGTACTCGCAGACCCTATGATGATCCACAGGTCGACAGAGTTTACTATCG
Source organism: Nitrosomonas sp. (assembly GCA_021774155.1). GTDB lineage: Bacteria > Pseudomonadota > Gammaproteobacteria > Burkholderiales > Nitrosomonadaceae > Nitrosomonas. Next base: position 14,872 of record JAJFJH010000195.1, on the reverse strand, counting down.
ATTACAACCCATCAAATCCAGTATTGTTGCCAAAAGTCATCTACCTTACGCGCTAAGTAGCAAACGGTTGCAACGCTTTAAAACTTTGTTCTTTGAAACAGCTTATGTTGTAAAAGCACTTCCAGAATACACCCCTAAGTTGGCCTCGAATCCATTTAAAACATTTGTCGAGATACCTGTCGCAATCCGCTATCGCTTTATGCTGGAGCATGCGAAATTTACGATCAACGGGTTTATTAAAGGCGCTGTTTGTCGTGGACAAGTTGCATTGAATGTCATCAATGACCATTTCTGGGTATTTTTTGTCAACCCTGACTTGGAGGTACTCGTTGATATAGACCAGTTTTTAATTGAACAGAGCGGGCAATTGAAGCTTCCACCGGAGCAACAAAGCAACGCCAATATCTTAAGCCACTGGACTGAATACTCCACATTGCAAGCAGCATATTTGCAGGAAAAAAGCACAAGACTTAATAAGATGTTAAAAGATCGTGCTGGATTAAACTTGGATTGGGTCTGGGATGGCGATGGTCATAACCAGAATGCTGCGTTAACCGTCTTCAGACATTTTGACAGTGCGACAGTGGTAGAAGGTCTGGTTGGCCAGTCTCCCAAAACTGCTTGGATAATTGACTACCCCATTTTGGAACGTATACACTATCTGCTAGTTGCCGGTTTTGATGTATACGGCAATATTGGTCACCAATTATTGACGCGCCTCTATATGGACTTTTTGCGTATGGAGAGTGAGTTTAATTTTCTTGCTTTGCTACCAAGTGAAACACGCGCTGCTTTACGCGAGCATTGGTATCGAGGGGCCAATGATAAGGTAAAGGATTATGTTTATGGGCATGCCCATTTAAATGCCGAGCCTGAGATGACATACCCTGACGATATGCCCGCCAAGGATTATTTGTATGAAAAATTGCAACAAAAATTATCTGAAGTCTTATCAGAACGCTATCATTTAGAGAGCGATCCAGTACCAGAGCAACACCGGCAACTATTAAACAAGCTACATGCGATTCAAGGAGAATCTGCCAACTTGTTGGCAGAAATGAGTTTATTAATGGTGCTTGATAAAAATCGCGGGAACAAAGTTTATACCCTGCTACGCAATAGTGCGCATGCACACATCTCCAGCTTGTTGCTGGAACAAACGAATCGCTTGCCGGATGAGGACTATGTGACTGTAATACCAGGCATTGCAGGTGCTTATCCGGATGCATTATGGCAAGTTGATTCTGAATCACTGGACGACTTTGTGACGAAATTAACAAATCTGAAAAATGAAAGTGATTATAGTCAGTTAATGCATCATTTTGGTATTCGACGTTCACATAACGAATTTTGGCAATACAGTGACCACCTGCATCAGATTTTTCAGCAACATGATCCAGTCGAGTACGGTGTGTTGGACTATAACCGCATTGAAAACCGCTAACCAGGGTGCGTTTTTACAACGGGTACATATATAACCCGCTTCATTTTACAATACCTCACTGTATTAGCGTCGCTGACTGACTTTGATGAAAGTTATCTTGAGCTCGTATCGCTTGCGAAAGCATCACGTACATTGTAGCCGGTATTTTTTTGCCCGTTATAGAGAACAACTAATCTTTGTATCGACTATAACATTTGTTAATGCGTGTGTTTTTTATAAGCGTATACTCGGCTTGACAGTGTTCTTGACTCTTTCAAGAACACTATTATTTCACGGATTTTAAGGATAAAACAATGACTGATAAAGAAGCTTACTTACAAAAAATGCAAGCAAAGCTGGACGAATGGGATGCAAACATTAATGAGTTGAAAGCTAAAGCATCAGGGGCCAATGCTGATGCACAGATCGAACTGAACAGGCAAGTCGACGATCTTAAGTCCGAACGTAACGATATGAAACAAAAATATGAAGAATTAAAAGATGCTGGTGAAGATGCATGGGAAGATATACGAGATGGAGCGGAAGCGGCTTGGGATCGCGTAGCACTTTCTTTTAAAAATGCAAAAGATCGTTTCAAATAAACCAAATATTGCTGTATACAAACGCTGCTTAAATCAGTTTTGCAGCTGATTTTTTACCGTTAATGTTAATTTAAGGAAATTCAAATGAAAAAAATACTTATTATTTCACTGATCTTTTTCATGAGCTTGCCATTTCAGGCAAGCGCGACAGAAACAATAAGTGAATCCATGCAAGATTTAGAAAATGACGCTCGACGCGAAGCCAATCAGAAAATGAATCGGTTGGAAGAAGCGGCCTGCATGAAAAGTGAAACCGAATGTTTGAAACAGAAAACAAAAAATCGTCTGAAAGAATCGACTGATGCCATCGCAGATAAATATGATGAAGTAACGAATGTTATTGACGATGATTAATTCTTCAGAGCGTGAGGAAAATTTTTAGCGAGGCACATGCTTGATATGTAAGCAAAAAAATTTTTCAGCAACATAGGCAATTGGGATGAAATCTAGATTTTTAGAGGCGCCCTTTATTCGTGGCTATTCTCTAACCTGAACGTTGCATCGGCTGCTGAAATTTAAACGCTGAACTGACCTGAATTTAGCGTGTTCGTGACCGGAGGCGTATTTGTTCTGCAGCGTAAAGAGCGTGTACGCTCAACTCAAGTCAGTTCACTGCATGCTTTTCAGGCTGAGGAACATCATTCTTGTTGACATTCTGGTCTTTCGTTTTGGTCTTGGCCCAGGATAAATCTTCAGCGCTCGCATCCAGTCCATTATCTTCGTTATTATTGTCAGCTGTAAATACAAGTTCAGTGTATAGGGCAAAATGATCTGAACCGAAGCTTCTCAGCCTTTTTATACGACTGAGCGTAAAGTGCGGACTGTGAAACACATGATCTAGTGGCCAGCGTAAAAACCAGTAATTTGCGTGAAAGGTATTAAACATGCCTCGCCCCACCCTTGGATCAAGTAAGCCGCTAATTTTTCTAAATAATCGCGTTGTCTCAGACCAGGCTACATCATTCAAGTCTCCAGTTACGATAATAGGCACGTTTGCATCAGCTACACTTTTAGCCACAATAATTAACTCCGCATCCCGTTCTGAAGATTCATCATTTTCGGTTGGACTGGGCGGCGCCGGATGTAGAAAATGAACACGAACTGTATGTCCGGATGGCAGAATTGCAAGCGCATGCATTGACGGCTTATCGGGCTCCACTAAATATTCAGTTTGACCGTTCATCATTGGAAGTTTTGAATATACATGCATACCATAGAGATTATCCAATGGACATTTAATCGTATAGGGGTAATCTATTTCCAGTATATCCAGTTGCGTTTGCCACCATATGTCTGATTCCAGAGTTACCAGAATATCCGGTTGATACTCACGAACCAGTGCAATCAGTTTTTCTGCATTCCGATTGGGCATCAAGACGTTAGCGGTCATAATTTTAATTAGTTTTTTGTCATCGATGATATTTGCAGATTTTACTTCCGCTGGGAATAGCCGCGTATAAGGCAAAATCCACCAGGCCTGATAGATCAGGCACAGCAGTGCGGTTGCAATAAGCCCCCATGTTTGTATTGATGACAAATCCAGTAACAGCAATTCCATCAAGAATACAACCAGAATAATCTGGAAAAGTTGTAATCGTGGAAAATCAAGACCGCGTATCCACCATGCTTCATGACGGCTAATTGGTAATATTGTCAGAGTGGTTATCACTACAGTTAAAATCATGAAAGTAACTAGCATTATTAGAAACGTATCCAAGATGGTAAGAAGGCATTCAATATTCTGTGTAACTGCCCTGGTTAGAAATAATTCATTAAGTGTTCTTCATATTCGATCATAAAGTGACTCAAAGCGGGTTATTAATTGTGCCACCTAAAGGTGGCCTGGCATCAATATAGGTTTAATTGATCAATTCTACGGTCTTCAGCTTCTTGGTGTCGAATATAATTCCTTATCACCTCTTCGTCCCATGTAGTTCCTAACAATGGATATTGCACTTTTTCCTTTTATAAACCCAACAATCGGAGCTGCTGAATATTTTGGAGAGATTGATATCAGCATATGAGATGGCATACTCTGCTTATTATTTTAGAAAATTTAACGACCTAATATTCGTTTAATAGATTGCCACGCCGCCGTTAAGATGCTGGAAGACTTATTACCAGGCAATTTTTTTTGCCACTGCACCGTAGCTTTCTCCGCACGATCACCTGAAATACGGACAGGTGAATGGATTAAGTCGTGAACAATTGATGCACCTTCTGGATAAATATTATCGAGATAAGGGTCGTGTTGCGTAACAGGTGCAGGTACTGCATTGTCATCTTTCACCGCGCTGATCACAAAGCTTCCGCCTTGCTGCGCTTGCAGAATGCCATAGGCTGGGATGTCATCATGCCATACTGTAATATCCTTAAAACCGGCATCAACAAGTATTTGCAGCAGATCCGCTTCGGCAAAAACGCGTAGCTCTAGGGTGGAACCTTCTCCACCATGCCAAGTTAGTTCATCAAAGACTTCAATTGTTTCATCTCGCCTACGATTGACCAGCAATATGCCTTTCTTATCCTGGACAAATCCAAATTGATGTAAATCTGGGAAATGTTCCGCCGTTTTAGGCAGCATGGTATAGGGAACAGTTAATAGTAAAAGCCCGCCTGGCTTCAACAAATGATGGCTATTAACAAACGCAACATGACGCGGCGGTGGTACATGTTCATACACATCAGAAGTGATTAATAAATCATAACCACCTATGGGCATCGCTTCAATATTGCATATATCGAGAAAGGGTTTGGTATGATAGAAAAAATTGGTGTAATCAAATAATACGGTAAGTTTATCCGCATAATGCGGCGCATCACTCAGGCCCATTGCCTTTATATTTTTATCAGGTGAAAAATTACTTAATGGAATCGGCTTACCGTACAAATGATGTGAAAGCCCGAACATCAATGCGCGAAAGCGAATATTAGACCCACAATGTTGGCATGCACCACCTTTCACGGTGAAATTCCTGTGCGACAGAAGATTCTTTGCCACAAAGGTTGCAGGCGAATTGTTTATAATCAGGTGTTGACATATGTAACCTGCTATTTGTTGCTATATAAATTAGTAGCCCTGTGTCAGCTTGACATAAAAAGGGCAACAACGATAGGCGAGGCAGTTTTTTCTCTAAATCGCTGCATTGATTCTGCCTCCGGTGGCATCTACTGATTGTGGCTCTATCGGCCTTTAAAGGAATGATAATTTCAAGGTTTCCTGCAACACTATGTATAAAAATCAAGAGCATATGTTAAGCACTATCCTACAAGAAGCGAAATTTACTGCCTCATATACGGGAAGAGAAGCATTTGACGAGCGCGTCATGCAGGCGATGCAACTCGTTAACAGAAAAGCGTTTGTTTCTGGCGATAATAAGGATTTTGCGTTTGAAAACAGACCATTACCCATCGGTCATGGACAAACTATTTCACAGCCTTACATGGTGGCGTTAATGACGGACTTGGTTGATGTCACGCCTAAGAGCATTGTATTGGAAATTGGCACGGGATCAGGTTATCAAGCCGCCGTGCTTTCTCACTTAGTGCGGCAGGTTTACACCGTTGAAAAAATTCCCGAACTAGCGGAATCTGCCAGACAACGGTTAGAAGCGTTGGGTTATAAGAATGTCGAGGTGCGTAGTGACAGCGGTTATCATGGCTGGAAGGAGAAAGCGCCTTTTGACGCCATCATCGTAACTGCCGCTGCTACTCATATTCCTCAAAGTCTGGTCGATCAACTCAAACCCGGTGCCCGCATGGTGATTCCGATTGGGTTACCACACATGTATCAAGAACTAATGCTGGTAGCAAAAGGTAAAGGCGGCACAACCCATACGGACTCAGTTATGGGTGTGTCCTTTGTACCGTTGGTCATAGGGGATGATGAAGATCTGATTAATCCTAACGGTAGCTCAAATGCTGATTGAATAAGTTTTTTAATTGCAATAACTGAGCCTTCTGTTCGTTATAAATTAAAAATCGACTCTGCACATGGATTAGTATTTCGCACAGCACACAATAGTTGAAGAGAGTATAGTTCACATCTGCCATTCAAAAAACACACAATTGAATCGACCTAGGAGTTTGTCGGACTAAAGTGATCGTAGCGAGCAAGGTGGGGTAAATGCTGGTCTTGACTAAAATCAATCCATTGTCGATTTGAGAGCAATAAAATTTCAAATTGAGAGGTTGTCAATGGCAACAGAACTAATAGCTAATGAGGTGCCAGGCGATCATTTTCCACCGTTGATAAGAAGACTCCTTTATATACAGCCACTCAATGTGGAAGAGATCGCGGTGCTGATGAAAATGCACGAGCAGGCACGTTTTATTGACGAGCGTACCATTTTTCTGCATCAAGGCAACGCGCAAAGAAAATGCATGATAGTAACAAAAGGTTGGGCCTATCGTTTCAACGTGTTGAGCGACGGGAACCGGCAGATAATTAACTATTATCTGCCGGGCGATATTATCAGTCCGTTTGCTGTAATTGTCCCAAAAATAGGCCATTCAGTTGCTAGCATTACACTTCTAGAAGTATGCGTATTTGAACCTGAATATATAATTGAATTATTTGCTGCCCAACCTAGATTAGGTCTGCTTTATGGGTGGATGCTGGGACGTGATGATTCAATGGTTGCAGAACAGGTTGTGCGAGTTGGTCGACGCTCGGCTTATAAACGTACTGCACATTTTCTGCTGGAATTATTTCATCGATTAAAAATCATTGGTGAAACTGAGAATAAAACTTTTTCCATGCCTGTTTCACAACAACTACTGGCGGATACGTTAGGTTTAAGTTTTGTACACATGAACCGAACTTTGAGAAAGCTGCGGATGGATAATCTCATCAGCATGAATTCTAATGAGATAAGACTACTGGATATCGATAAACTAAAGCAGCTTGCCGAATTTGAGGCCTGTTATATGGATCAAATAAAAAACCTCTCCACTATTATTGAAAATTTGGATACTGATAATGCACAGTTAGCTCAGAATGTTGCATATCTCAAAAAATTCAAATAGGTACATAGGTGTACTAAGCTCAACTATGCAAAAAAGCTTCTCACAAAAACTTTAAGAAAGAAAATTCATCTAGAAAACCGAGGTTAGAAGCTTAAGGTAAGGAAACATTCATGACGTAGTCAGTGTCTTTCTCGGGCAACAGTCCATTTTTCCGACAAAGTTAGCTTCTTCCTAACTATTATTAATGATTCGGCCCAGTAAGCTTTAAATCAATCAATATTAAAACTTACTTGACCGAATCATTAGATCACTTAAGAATCTGTTGAATCTCTGTATGAGCGACAACTGACAAATTCGTGATGATTAAGACAGATTGTTTAGTATCCATCAGTGGCATCTTCAATCTCATCACCTGCGTCTTCAATAGTGTCACTTATCGCATCTCTGCTATTTTCTATACCTTCGTCTACACTCTCACCCGCTCGCTCTACTGGACCATCTTGCTCCGCACAGCCTATGAGAATAAGCGATGATAATATTAATAGGATTGATAACATAGCCTTCATTATAAAATACCTCGATATTGATTAAAACAGTTGTTGGGAAGTGTTAATGTATTGCATTGTTAGGCTGGTATTGACACATCACATAGGTGGTGGACGTCGTCCAATGACCCAAAAAACAATTGATAGAACAAGACCAATAACAAACAAGATCCAAGCCATTTCGATAGCCATACCTGCAACGCCAGTAACACCCAATAATGCAGCAATGATCGCTATGACTAAAAAAGTAATCGCTAAATTAATCATTATAATTCTCCATATAAAATTCATATGAATCTGAAAATCGATTTAAATACAAAGTAAAGTAAGTGCCCATAGGAAAAGCTTCCAATTTAAGTGGGAAAAGTACACTTTTAACTTATTTCTCACATACTTGAATCACATTCAAATTAACATTTGTTGAAAAAATCATCGACTTCTTGTTCTGCCTGCTCCTTGGCCATACCATACCGCTCTTGTATTTTGCCAACCATCTCTTCACGCCTGCCTTCGATCACATCAAGGTCATCGTCAGTTAATTTGCCCCATTGTTGCTGCGCTTTTCCTTTCATTTGTGTCCAATTACCTTTTATTTGGTCCCAATTCATAATGTTTCTCCTTTTTGAGGTTAGTGCGACGAAAAACGACACGCCAAATTTACTGGGCGCACCAAAAAATTAAGATTTTTTAAACTTGAACGCAGAAGCTTGTTCGAGTTAATTAATTAATGAAATCGCGTCTTCACAATATATGGCTCTGCAAACAACTGTTATTAAATATGTTAATAATAGCTCATTTGTTATAAATTTGAGGTGTGATTATTTCTGGAGTTTTACGGAAAAAAATGCGGTCTAACACATGTGGGAGCGGCGAAACGTTTATCTTTATCTTTATCAAAAACTTTAAAGAATTGGGTTTATGCTGACAGACAGGTGGCCTTGGCGCGGTTGGGAAGACCAGAAACCGACTTTGACAGTACACATTAAGTGTACAACATTAAGATTTGTTAACACTTAGATTCAGTGCAAATTTTATGTTCAACTGGTTTTTTTATTCTTATCTTCGCAAGTTCCTGATGTATTACTTACTTCACCAACTGCTTCGTTAATCGTTTCAACAGCCGAAACGACAGCCTCTTTGACTTTTTCCAATTGTTCATCTCCAGTTTCCACTGCCTGGTCAATTTGTTTTTCGAGATTATTTTTAAGCGTCTTATTGTCACGTTGTGACGAAGTTAAGTAAATACCTAGCGCCGCACCCAGAGTTAAACCAGCGCCAATTAAAACTAGTGGTTGTTCGTGTAATTTATTCAGTGCATGTTCATCTTGATCACTGCCCTGTTGGCTATTTTTTTCTTTAGTGCTGTCTTCGACTAAATCTTTTTTTCTACCCGGAATATCTGGGGTTGAATCTGTGGTATTTTCTAATTGATCATCTATTGTTCCACTGGAACTGTTATCTCCATGCTTGGATACAGCATTAGCATGCATTTTATTATTCCTATTGGAGATGATTAACCAACCCAATCCAAAGCCAATTAACGCCGTTACTGCCGGATTTTTCTTGACCGTCTCTGCCAAGCTTGTGAAATGATTGTTATTTTCTAGCATGTTGTCACTAATATATCCAATAGTATGGTCTAAAAATCGATTTGGAGACAAGCGATCATGAATTTCCTCCAAGTTTTCGCTAATATGTTTGCGTGTTTTTTCTATATCGGCTTCTATTTCTCGGGGGTCTAAATGGTTATTATTCATTAAATTTCTCTTTAACCATGTTTTTATCACGCTCTAAAGAATCTACAGTTTTAGGAGCGAGGTTTCCCGGCTCCAGATTCGGCTTGCTTATTACTATCAATATGTACCCGATTAAACTTACTAAGACGCCTACAATCAGTGCAGCTAGCCAGGGAGAGTAATCGGGCGGCAATAACTCGGCAATGCCGTAAACGACAGCATCAAGGATATAAATAAAGCCTACCAATAATAGCCCTGCACCCGTTGCTAGCGCTGTTAGATTACGTTGAGTTTCATTTTTCTTTTGAGACATTTCAGCTATCACCAATTTTGCTTCCTGACGTACCAGGGTCGATGTTTGTTGCGCCAAATCTTTCAACAATGTGCTAAACGTACGGTCTTCCTTATTGGTTTGCATAATGGTCAGCCTCCTAGAATTAACTCTGCACGGACTATTTGTAAATTACATCTAATTATCAGTTACTTGAATCAGATTCTTCGGTATGATCGCTAGAACTCTTTAAGAATTTGACCAGAAAGAAGCCTGCAATGGCCGCTCCACCCAGAACAACCGCTGGTTGTTGCCGCGCATAATCTTCGAAGTTACGCACCAAACCACCAATATCATTTTCGCGAAGCGATCCGGACACTTTTTCAAGCGCTTGAGCCGTATGCCGGGCACCGTCAGCTATCCAGGTTTGATCATCTTCTATGTTATCTGCAGTTTTCACCAAAGCACAGGCGATGCCATCTATCTGGTGCGCCACACCTTGCAACTGCTGCTTTGCCATTCTACTGGTTTCTTGCTTAGTCTCATTAATCAATTTACTCGTTTCTTCTTTAGCCTGGCTTACTACCTTTTTGCCTTTTTTCTTAGTTTTTCCCACGGCCTGATCGATTCTCTTAGAAGATTTCTGATCGGGTTGCTCACTCTTATTTTTCGTACTTTTGGTTTTAGATTGCGGCATATTAATTTCCCATTGGAATTGCGACGAGTATCAATTGTTCACATATTTGATTGTAGATGAAATGCATAAGATAGCTTATTAACTAGATTAATTTTAGAGTATTTTTTAGGCTGACCTAGATTCTGCTGGCGTTTGCTCATAATAAATTGTTTGCAAAAGGATAATTGATGGTTGTCAAACGAAAAAATCCTTGGCATATCAAGTTGAAGGAGTACTAGCTAATAGCTGCAGTACTTATTTACAGCAATACGGTCGTAAATCGTTAACATAGTTAATAATTGTTTTTTCAAATCCCATATAAAATACTAGCAGTGTCTGGAAACTTAGCATAATGAGTTCAATAGGCTGTCATTTTTCGCATTAATGTTTAAGTTTCCATATTTTTAAGTAATTGCTCGAGCGTGATTTTCTTGAAAAAAGTAAGATAAAAATTTGTAAAGCTGTGTAAAGTAAAGCCACGATATTGAGCCGCATTTTTCGATGGAAATAAGGTGTAAACTGAGGTAGCGATCCGCATTTGTGTTTGGCATCATAGAAATCTGGTTTTTTGGATGTAGCACTCTCAAGATGTATCAAAACAAGGTACGTTGCAATTTATCAGAGGCGTCGGTTTTTGTTTCTGAATAATTTCAAAAGTCTAGTTTCATATTAAATGAGTCGGCTTGCCACGAGTATCATGATGTCTGGCTTCATTGCATTGGCTAAATGACAATAGCTCAACTACTAACATACCAGGCTGATCCTTCCAATGATTGATAAAATAGAGCAACGGGTTTTTCTAATTACGCTGACGCTTGTTACCATTTTATTTTTATTTCTGCTTAAGCCTTTCTTCGCACCAATACTGTGGGCTTGCATTATTGCGATTCTGTTCCACCCAGTAAAACTATGGCTAGAAAGTAAATTGGGCAAGCAACCTAATTTGACTGCAATGATATCGCTAATAATTTGTATTTTTTTGGTAATCATTCCAGTCTTGCTTATTCTGACATCTTTTTTGCAGCAGGGTATCGCTTTGTACCAGCGTATCGACACCGGTGAAATTCAGCCGGCTCAATTTATTGACCAGATTCGCCAAGCGTTTCCAGTGGTTCAGAATTTTCTAGAACGTATTGGTGTGGATATTGCCTCGCTACGCGAAAATGCAACCAAGGCTGCGCTCGTTGCTGGTAGCTTTTTGACACAAAATGCTGTAACAGTTGGGATTGGAACATTTAATTTTATTTTAAAACTTGCATTGATGTTGTATGTTGCTTTCTTCTTATTGCGCGACGGTAAGTGGCTAATAGAAAAATTGATTTTTGTTATTCCTTTGGGCGACGAACGCGAACATTTATTATTTAAACACATTGCCGGTGTGGCACGGGCAACGGTCAAAGGCAACTTGGTGGTAGCCCTAGTACAGGGTGCATTGGGAGGGCTTATTTTCTGGTTTCTAGGAATTCCCGCTGCACTACTGTGGGGGGTGCTAATGGCTGTATTGTCGTTGATCCCGGCAGTTGGTGCGGGACTGGTGTGGTTGCCAGCTGCAATTTACCTCTATGCAGTAGGACAATGGGTTGCAGCAACGGTACTTATCGCTTACGGTATTTTAATTATCGGATTGGTTGACAACATTTTACGCCCTATATTGGTCGGACGTGATACCAAATTACCGGATTGGATGGTGTTGTTATCTACACTGGGTGGACTTTCGCTATTTGGTGTTAGCGGATTTGTACTAGGCCCGCTTATTGCCGTTTTATTTGTTGCTTTTTGGAAGATCTTTGGCGAGGATTTTAGAGTGGAAGACGAGGAGAACTACAATGACGCTTTGGAAAAAGTAACAAACACTGACCATCATATCGACAATAAGGATTGATTAAGCCATGAACAAATACTATTCGGTTTAGAATTCGAAGAGATTCTTGAAGGCTGTAAAGTTATTGATATTTCATACTATGTTAGTTTTATGTGTGCCTGTGAGGGATAGATTTCCACATGTCGCCTGATGATAATAATTTTTTATTTTATATGAAATAAATTTATAAAGGAGTGTAACAAATGATAGAAGTTAGCGGTTTTTTTGGCTTGATATTACTAATTTTTAATGTTTGGGCCATCGTAAGAGTTGTGCAAAGTGCTGCAGGAACAGGTAGCAAAGTACTGTGGATCGTTTTGATTTTATTATTACCAGTACTCGGCTTGGTTCTATGGTTTTTCTTAGGCCCTAAAGGGTAATTCGCGAGACGGTAGTGTTTAAAATTCTGTGTCATTTCATTAATATGTATTAGCAATCCTTTAATTTGATATTAACGGATACGATATTCACAAAATGTATCAGAACAAGGCGTAGCATGCAGATAGTGGTTACTTCCTTGGCAAATGTTGCAGCGCAGTGACGGAACATCTCGTGAACGTCCTGCGGGTTAGTTTCTCGGCGCCACTGGCGGTGTTAGGCCTCTTGACAAGGGAATAACTATTGTCTACAAGGCCCGTTTTGCCAGTATCACTGAAAAACTAGCTGTATCCTAAAATATCAAGTTGAAGGAGTACTAGACTACATATATTGTTTGAATAACTTATCTAAACGAGTCCAACGTAAGCGCGTCAACCATTTTTGTACCGTTGGTGGATAGTTACGTTGCGTTTCTATCTGCTGCCAATTTTCAATCACTTTGGTGTGTTCGATAATTTTTTTATGTTCCTGTTCAAAGAGATCAATTAACTGGCTATCCTGGTCATCAATTAACAATCCGTTTTCAAAATCTAATCGCCAAGCTCGTGGGTTTAAATTATTGCCGGTCAATAAATGATAACGACCGTCTGTACTCACTCCTTTTAGGTGAAACGAATGAGTATTATGTCGCCACAACCGAATTGTTAGCAATCCTTTATCAACCGCACTTTGATGAAGTTTGATAAATTGGCGTAAGGTTGTTTCATACAGATATGGCACTAAACCTATTCGAGTGAAAGTTTGATCTTCTGGAATAAAGAAATCATTTGCACGCTTATCACCGACAATAATTTCAATTTTAGTTCCACGGCGCAGTAACCAGGCAATATCGCGTTTCAATATTCCCGGAAGATTAAAATAAGGGGTGTATATCACCATGTGTCGTTCTGTTTGCAACATTAGCTGGTGAATAGCTATGTTTAGCTGGTTATTGTATTTACCAAGACCGACCAATGGCGTAATGGTTAAACGCTCATTTTTATTTTCATCCAGTTGATATCTGGATCTGATCAGTTTTTTATACTGCTTTGAAACCTTCTTTTGGAATTGATTATCATGTTGGAATGGATGGCGATTAAAGTGATAAACACCTTTGCCAGTGATTAATGTGCGATTCAAATATTCGACAAAACTGTCACATAGTGCTTTGGATTTAATAGTGCAATATCGATCATAGCGATAACGTTCTTGATAATGCAGATAAATATTATTAATACTTGCGCCGGTATAAAGCAAGGTGTCGTCTATGACTAAGCCTTTTAAATGCAAGACACCGAATAATTCTCGTTGTTTGACTGCGACGCCATAAACTTGAATAAAACCTGGGTGCTTTTTGTCAATCTTTTGATAAAATGCAGCATTGTTTTCAGCTTCTTTTTGTCCAATTTGACCACGGCGTGCTCGATGAAAATCTACAAAAATTTTAATCTCGAGCTGTGGATTTCTCTGCTTAGCGGCGATCAAACATTCCATGATTAAACGCCCGGCCTTATCATTCTCTAGATACAGCACTGTCAAATAAATTCGAACCGTTGCTGCATTTATAAGCGAAATAAGTTGCTCAAAATAATCTTTAGGCGTTAGAAAAACAGCAATATCACTGGACGATATGACCACTTTTGGAAGTGTTTCCAGAAACTGTTTGAGGCAAGAAAGACCAACCATTAAAATTGAAGGGCGACTGGTATCGATTGTTTTATGGTCACTGCCGTCTTATTCAGAAATGTTTGTTTTGTCAGAGTCATGGGGTTTTAAATCCAGCGGTTCTTTAAATACAAGGGTTCGATAGGGAAAAGGAATTTCGATCCCAGCTTCATCTAACGCCTCCTTGACAGCAGTAACGACCTCTCCTCGTGAACGTCGGATATCGACAGGCTTATTTCCAGTCCACCAAGTCACTTCAATATCAATACTACTTGCACCGAAATTTTGTGGGAAAATCTCTATCGGTTCTGAGGTTTCGACGGTGCTGCAGTTTTTTACCGCTTTTTCAATAACTGAAACTGATTGGGAAACATTTTCTTCGTAAGCAATACCCGTCATTATGGTCACACGCCGGTATGGTTTGTTGGTCAAAACATTCACTGGGTTTTTAAATAAAGTGGCGTTTGGAACCAAAACCAATTCACCGGTGGTAAGACGTATTTCTGTCATGCGAATATTCACCGCTTCTACCTTGCCGACAATACCCTGACATTCAATATAATCTCCATTTTCGAAAGGAAAGCGCCAGAGCAGAAGAATACCTGCGAAAAAATTTTCAAAAATATCCTGAAAGGCAAAGCCAACCGCTATCGACGCAATTCCAAGGCCGCCCAAAGCTGTGGCTGGTGTGAGACCAGGAAACCAGATCATAGCAGCCAACAGTAAGCCGCCGATCCAAATTCCAATAGTAGTTAGTCGAATAATTAG
>JAJFJH010000194.1 GCA_021774155.1 Nitrosomonas sp. | reverse complement strand
TGGGCTTCCAATCGATCAAATGGTCAATTTGATTCAGAAAACTTCCCTTGCGGGTGCTGCGGATGACATCAAAATCTGAAAAGCTCATAAATTACCTTCAACCAACTGATTAAGAACTATATTTCATCATAAATCACACTCAGGCCGGGGCTTTGCCGTGCAAAGGTCTCTGTGATTATGTGAGAAATCGCTATTTTTTCTGCCAAGAATAACCATCATAATAATCACTATGAATTATTAAACCTTTATCTCCCACCACCCATATTCTGACGACCCACTGATTCGATTACTACTTTTTGCTTCATTTTGGGTATCCTCCATACACTTTATTGTCTATCATCCAATGGTCTAGTAATTGGCGTCTATGGACTAACTCAATATAGCCTGAATGAAAGAAAAGTTCTGCATTTATAATCTACGCTACGCTAAACACACAATTACACTAACTCATTAACTTCACTTATTACTAGTCTATGTCCAACACCAAAACGCCAACATCACCCACCCTTCAATCCCGCAGTTTAAAAGCCATTTGGCATCCGTGCACACAAATGAAACAGCACGAGACACAACCACTATTACCCATTACCCGAGGCAAGGGTGTTTGGTTGTATGACTCGGATGACAACGGCTACATTGACGGCATTAGTTCTTGGTGGACAAATCTTTTTGGGCACACCAACCCACAAATCAATGCGGCGATACGTGATCAGTTAGAAAAATTAGAGCATACGATGCTGGCGGGTTATACGCATGGACCAGTGATTGAATTATCAGAGCGCTTAAATAAGCTGCTGTCCGGCACGCTTGGGCATTGCTTTTATGCTAGCGATGGTGCATCAGCAGTTGAGATTTCGTTAAAAATGAGCTATCACTATTGGCATAATTGTAACCAGTCGCAGAAAAATAAATTTGTATGCCTACAAAATGATTACCATGGCGAAACATTGGGTGCTTTATCGGTTACAGATGTGGCAATTTTTAAGGAAGTTTACGCGCCGTTATTGCGCCCTAGCACTTGCGTACCCACCCCTGATTGGCGTTATGCAGAAGCTGGCGAACCTCCCGAAGACTATGCCTTGCGCGCTGCTGCAGCTTTGGAGAAGCATCTGCAAGCCCATCATGCCGAAACGGCTGCGCTGATTATCGAGCCATTGATTCAAGGCGCAATGGGTATGGGGATGTATCACCCTGTTTATATCAAACGTGCGCGAGAAATTTGTGACCAATATCACGTTCATCTCATCGCCGATGAAATTGCCGTTGGGTTTGGTCGGTCGGGGACAATGTTTGCTTGCGAACAGGCCGACATCACACCAGATTTCTTGTGTTTATCGAAGGGAATTAGTGGCGGTTATTTGCCGCTTTCGGTGGTAATGTCCAGCGATAAAATCTTTGACGCTTTTTATGATGACAGGACTTCCCATACATTCTTTCACTCACACACCCATACCGGCAACGCACTCGCCTGTCGCGCTGCACTTGCTACGCTGGATATTTTTGAGCAAGACAATGTCATCGAAACAAACCGAGCTAAAACAAACTATCTTAATCAAGTAGCCCAACCCATTTCCGATCATCCCAAGGTAAAAGATTTTCGTAATTGCGGCATGATCTGGGCATTTGAAGTCGAAACTAAGGACCACAATTTTGCAAATAATTTTTTTCAAATCGGGCTAAGTCACAAATTATTGCTGCGTCCATTAGGGAATACGGTTTATTTCATGCCGCCTTATGTTATAAATGAAGAAGAAATGGATTTACTGGTCAATGGCACACTACATATACTCAATTCTCTAGATACTTAATATCATGAAAATTACATTCTTAGGCGCAGCCGGAGAAGTAACGGGATCAAGCTATTTAATTGAAACTGAAAACACGCGTTTTCTCGTTGATTGCGGCATGTTTCAAGGTGGGCGCGACGCCAATCGGAAAAACAGAATGGCCTTTAGCTTCGACCCAGAATCCATTGATTTCGTCTTGCTCACTCACGCCCACATTGATCATTCTGGATTGCTACCTCGTCTCAGTGTGCTTGGGTTCAAAGGGCCAGTCTATACCACTTCGGCAACGGTTGATTTACTCCATGTCATGCTAAAAGATAGCGCGCATATTCAAGAGAAAGAAGCGGAGTGGCAGAACAAAAAAAGTTACCGTAAGCAACGCGCACTATTACGTGAAACCGCGCCACTTTATACTGTCACGCAGGCAGAAACCTTCCTCAAACAATTAACAGCTATTGACTACAACGACAAGATAAACCCAAACGACTCCGTGCAGTGTATCTTCCGAGATGCCGGACATATCTTAGGCTCTGCCATCATTGAAGTCTGGGTTAAGAATAAAATGGGCCGCAAGAAAATTGTATTCTCAGGCGACCTTGGCCAACCGAACCATCCGATTGTTTGTGACCCTACACCCATTCGGCAAGCAGATATATTACTCATCGAGTCCACCTATGGAAATCGCCTACACCGAAGCATGTCCGACACACGCATCGAATTAATTCACGCCATTAATAACACCCTAATACACAAAGGTGGGAACATCATTTTGCCCGCATTTACCGTGGGCCGAACGCAAGATCTATTGTATTTACTGGCTGATCTACATCGCCAGGGAGAACTGGGCCCGATGGATATTTATGTGGATTCACCTATGGCCTTAGCGGCAACTGAGATCACACTGAAACATATGGCACTACTCGACAAAGAAACAACAGACATCATGCAGTGGCTAAAAACGCATAGCCAGCATATCAAAATACACTTCGTCCAAGACGTAGAAGAGTCCATGCGGCTCAATGACGTCAAACAAGGCGCGGTGATTATCTCTGCCAGCGGCATGTGCGATGCAGGACGCATTAAGCATCACCTTAAATACAATTTAAGTAGACCTGAATGCACCATTCTCATCACCGGATTTCAAGCGGCAGGCACTTTGGGCAGGCGTTTAGTCGACGGGATAAAACAGGTAAGAATATATGGCCAGGAAATAGCTGTTAAGGCAGATATATATACGATTGGCGGATTATCGGCACATGCTGATCAAGCAGGCTTGATGAATTGGCTAAGTCACTTTGAACATGCACCAGAAAAAACATTTGTAGTTCATGGCGAGACAAGCAATGCCACCTCGCTCGCTAATAAAATCAGAGACCAACGACACTGGAATGTAAGCATCCCAGAGCAGCATTCAACCTTTTCACTTTAGGGGTTTT
>JAJFJH010000193.1 GCA_021774155.1 Nitrosomonas sp. | reverse complement strand
GCATGAATGCAACCAATTCTGGCATCGCCGTCATTGCAACACGTCTTGCCACGATGGCACCGATGGTTCCACCCACCACAATACAACCGAGAATTAACATCCAATTCTCAGTAATAGTTAAGGTGGTAACAACAGCAATGGCCATGCCAAGCATACCAAAGAGATTGCCACGACGAGCCGATAACGGTGAACTTAAACCTTTTAGCGCCAGTATGAAGAAAACTGAGGCAACTAAATATGCGAGAGCAACAAAATCTGCAGACATTTATGTGCTTCCTTTTTTATCTTTTCTTTTAAACATTTCCAGCATTCGCTGGGTAACAAGAAATCCACCAAACACATTAATTGCAGCAAGTGTTACTGCAACCGCACCTAGCCAGACACCCCAGTCGGTCTCAGCTGGCCCAGCGGCCAACATTGCACCCACTAGAATAATGCCAGAAATTGCATTGGTTACAGACATCAACGGCGTATGTAAAGCTGGCGTAACATTCCATACTACGTGATAGCCAACAAATACCGCCAATACAAAAACTGTAAGATTAATAATCGTTGGATCGACATCACCGATCATAATTACTCCTTCTAAATTCGTTTACCATGAGACATAGCCTTAATAACAATATTGCCCCAAATCCGTTCTCTAAATGCTTAACTAACCGCTTCTCCATTTGTGCAAACTATCGTCCCCGCTACAATTTCGTCTTCACGGTCTATTTTTAATTCGCCGCTTTCCGCATCAAGCATCAAGTTAAGAAAATTCATAAGATTACGTGCATACAATGCACTAGAGTCTGCTGCAACTAGGCCAGGTAAATTAGCAATGCCAATCAAATGCACGCCATGCTTTACAACATTCTGATTTAATTCAGATAATGGGCAATTTCCACCGGCCTCTACCGCCATATCCACAATAACTGAGCCAGGCTTCATGGACTTAACTGTTTCTTCTTTGATTAACACCGGCGCTGGGCGCCCAGGAATCAACGCTGTCGTGATGATAATATCTGCGGCTATCGCACGCTGATCAATCAACTCACTTTGTCGGCGCTTATAATCGTCAGACATTTCACTGGCATAACCACCGGCAGTTTCTGCTTTCGCTTTTTCTTCATCAGTCAGCGGAACTTCAACAAACTTTCCACCCAAACTTTCGACCTGCTCTTTCACTGCTGGACGCACATCAAATGCCTCTACTACTGCACCCAACCGCTTAGCTGTCGCAATAGCCTGCAAACCTGCCACACCTGCGCCCAAAATCAAAACACGCGCTGCTTTCACAGTACCCGCAGCAGTCATTAACATCGGAAAAAATTTCTGATAGACATCGGCGGCCATTATCACTGCTTTATAACCCGCAATATTCGCCTGTGATGACAAAACATCCATACTTTGTGCGCGAGAAATACGTGGCAACTTTTCCATTGCGAAGGCTGTTAAACCATGACTAGCCAGCGCACTTATTCCTTCTTCCTGATGTGGTGATAACAAACCAAGCAAAACCGCATCTTTTTTCATCAAGGCTAATTCGTCAGCTTCCGGCCCGCGCACTTTCAGAATAATTTGAGATTGTGCATATAACGAAGCTGCATCAGCAACAATGGTTGCACCCGCCTCTTGATATGCCTCATCCGGTATGCTCGCACCCGCGCCGGCCCCCGACTGCACTAGAACGACATGCTGTTCTTTAGCTGTAAATTTTTTGACAGTTTCCGGCGTAGCAGCTACGCGAGTTTCTCCCCCGCGAATCTCTGCGGGTATGCCTATATGCATTGATGATCTCCCTTATCTCTTACCAACAAGTTTGCGAAACGAACCGACGCAATACTCAATTTTTTTAAGTTTAATTGCAGATTATAAATCAATTTGGACGTAATGCATTACCTTGATTGGCAAAAACTTACCTCACTCACACAAAATCTAGTCAAGCTTATGGCTCTATCCCACCCCGCCTTTTAGTATGAAACATCTCCACCCAATCCAGCAATCGCTTGGGCGCATGTGCACGTTTCCATTCTCCCGCCGCATATTTATTGGCTTCGGACCAAGTAGGATAAGTATGTATAGTACCGAGAATTTTATTTAAACCCAGTCCGTGTTTCATTGCTAACACAAATTCAACCAATAAATCACTGGCATGTTTACCAATAATGGCCACACCTAGGATTCGGTCTTTTCCTGGAGTAGTCAGCACTTTTACAAAGCCATGTGCAGCTTCATCGGCAATCGCACGATCTAAGTCATCCAAACCATAGCGTGTCACTTCGTAGGCTATACCCCGTGCTTTTGCCTCATTTTCTGACAATCCAACACGCGCCACCTCTGGGTCAGTAAATGTTGTCCATGGAATCACAGAATAATCAACCGTAAAACTTTTAAAATCACCAAACAATGCATTCATCGATGCATACCAAGCTTGATGCGCAGCGGTATGTGTAAACTGGTATGGTCCAGCAACATCACCACAGGCATAGATATTGGGGTAAATGGTTTGTAATTGTGCATTAGTCTCAATCGTACCTCTTTTTGAAACAGGAATACCTAATTCTTCCAGACCAAAACCTTCAGTGCGTGGCGCTCGGCCTACGGCACATAACAAGACATCAAATGCTAGCCGGGTTTCCTCGCTGTCTTTATCGCGCACAACCAGATACTGCGCTTCAGCATCTGTTTCACAACGTACTGCCACCGTCTGCGTCAGTATTTGCACACCATCATCTCGTAATGCCGCCTTGACCAACGCCGCCGCGTCAGCATCCTCACGTGCCATCAAATCACCCATCTCTACCTGTGTTACTTGGCAACCAAGGCGCGCAAAAGTCTGCGCCAATTCACAACCAATCGGTCCACCACCCAGCACTAACAACCGCGTAGGGCGCTCAGTCAATGACCAGATCGTATCGGATGTATAGTAACGAACCGTTTCCAACCCGGGTATATTCGGCACGGCAGGGCGTGCGCCTGTCGCAATGACTATGGCACGGGTAGTGAGTGTTTGCCCATTCACTTCAACTGTCCACGGTGATGTTATGTGTGCATTGCCTTGCAACACTTCAACACCCAACTGAGTATATCGCTCAACCGAATCATGTGGCTCAACCGCGCTGACAACTCGTTGAACACGCGCCATAACATCACTAAAGTCGTAATCAACGGTTGCAGTGGTAAAACCAAGTGTTTCAGCCATTTGCGCTTGTTTAAGAAAAGCAGCAGAATGAATTAATGCTTTGGACGGCACACAACCATAATTAAGGCAATCACCACCCATTTTATGGCCTTCAATCAACGTTACCTTAGCACGCGTTACTGCGGCAATATAAGAAGTCACTAATCCAGCGGCACCGGCTCCAATAACCACCAAATTACGGTCAAATTGCACGGGCTTTGCCCAGCGCGCATAGAGTCGACGCGTTTTAATCAACCCGACACCCCATCGTGCCAGCCATGGAAACACGGCTAACAATACAAAAGAACCAATTAATGCCGGAGATAAAATACCTGATAAGCTGGTAATTGACGCCAATTGAGTACCCGCATTAACATACACAGCGCTCCCTGCAAACATACCAATCAAACTCGCCCAGAAAAACGTACCACTACGAATCTTCGTCAACCCCATCAGAAGATTGATCAAGAAAAATGGAAAGATTGGCACTAAGCGTAAGGAGAACAAATAGAATGCGCCGTCACGTTCAAGGCCATTATTAATCGCTTCCAAGCGATCACCAAAACGTTGTTGCACCGTATCGCGCAACACATAACGCGCCACCCAAAAGGCCAATGTTGCACCAATAGTGGCTGAAATTAAAACAATGGGCACACCAACCCATAACCCGAACATCGCGCCACCAGCCAACGACATGACCGCGGCACCCGGCAAGGACAAAGCCGCCATCACAATGTAAGTTAAGGAATAAATACCAATGAATAGAAATGGTTGCTCCTGATAAGCTTGCTGTAGTTCATCATGGCTTGCCTTTAACACATCTAAACTAAAGAACCGCCCAAGATCAAAAATGAAAAACAAACCCATCAATAACCCAAATAAAACGAGTAGCCACCAGCGTTTTTTCATTTTTTTCCTTTATTATTTCATTTCACTACAAGAAGCACCAAACTTAAAGCAACTATAACAACGATGATGTTTCATACTCACAGGTACTTGTAAACTCTGCGCTAACGTTTCACCTAACGCATAATCTGAGTCATCATCAACCAAGGTACAAGCATATACTTTTGTCTGCCCATCAATTTTCACCACCATACGGCTGAACGCACACATAAAATCACGGCGCGATTTTTCTGTTTGAAAATCAATCATGCAACTCTGAGTAATTTGCGGAGCAGATATGTCTGATTCTGGCGAGTAAAACTCAGGGAATTCAATACGTTGCATATATTTTGGCAAACCTGCGGCATAAAAAATATCAGCAAACTTTTTGGCTGCTTCTTCAGGTAATATTCCTGGCAGCGCCTGATTAGCAACTGACAGCGCAAAACCCATTTCATGCAACGCTCTCATACCTTGCAACGCCATGGCAAACATTCCTTCACCACGACCCGCATCATGCTTTGAAGCATCGAAATGATCTAAACTGACGCGAAAATGCAGCTTATTCTCACGATCAAGTAAGGGTGTTAATTGTTTCAAACGCTTGATTAATGGTTCCGTCGCATTCGTCAACACCAAACAAGGGCGATGTTGCAGACAATAATCAAGAATACGCACCATATCCTTATTAATGAATGGCTCACCTCCCGTAAACGAAAACTGCTTAACACCCAGCGTAAGCGCTTCATCAATATAGGACTTAGCGTCGTCAAAACGCATCAGCTGTAACCGATTATCACCTGGCTTGGAACCTTCTAAACAGAAAGGGCAAGCTAGATTACAAGCCGTACCGGTATGTAACCACAGCTCATCTAATGCATAAGAATTGATGAAACCACGCGGCTGACCGTCTGATGTTTGACCCCACAGTTTTGAACGTGCTGGCGAAACTTGGGCATCCATTACTAGCAACACCCGCCCTTTTGTTTGCCAGTAGCATCATTAAATGGAATACCCATGCCGCAGCCCGGAAAAATACCATAGTGATTATCAAAATTGCCATAAAAATCGAAATGTTCTTTGAAACGTGTGTCGTGCAACATACGCCATGAATTGCCACAAACCTGAAACTTTTTACCCGCCTCAATAGTGTGATGTTTATCCAGCACAAGTGCGTTGGGATGATGCGGAATTGTGCCCTTATAAATCACAGACTGACCGTGATCCTCGCAAGCCTGCTCAAGATCACTTAGCTTGAATAAACGATACGTCGCAGAGTAAAAACGAATGTTGCCTGTACGTGCAGCCAATCCATCGTTATCAATCGTAATAGGACGGTCTTCAACTAAGCGTGGATCCATAAAGCCAGATTTCTGTGCCAACTGCAAAAAATCATTCCAATACAATGCACCACTCAAGCACTCACCATACAACACGGGATCTTGTGTTAATGCAAATGGAATACGTCGGTCACTATAAACATCTGAGAAATACAATTCTCCGCCCGGTTTTAATACACGTAGCGCTTCACGCAATACAGCACCTTTATCAGAAGCTAGGTTAATCACACAATTGGAGACAATAATATCCACACTACTATCTGCCAGCTCAAGTTCATCCAGGTGTTCAATGTAGCCATGCAGAAAACGCACATTACTGCGACTAAAACCAAAAACTTCTTGATGATGCGCTTCATGTTGACGTGCAACAGCCAACTGCTCAGCGGTCATATCCACACCAATGACTTGACCCTGCTCGCCGACCAATTGAGCAAGCACATAAACATCGCGTCCTGCACCACAGCCAAGATCCAAAATAGTTAAGCCATCCAATAATTCAGGCAAAACCAAACCGCAACCATAATAACGCGTCAACACCTCATCATGAACTTGAGCCAGTAATGGCTTTACAAATCCAGGCAAATCCGAATCTGTACAGCAGGCATTAGTTTGCAAATCCTGCGTATTACTGAGTGTTTCGCCATAATATTTTTGAACATTCTCCTTCATGACAATCCTTATAATTGAAGTTATATCTTGTATTTAAGAATGAGAATCCGAACCATAACGTGAAGCCAATTCATTTGGCGCAACGCCACGCGCAAAGTTCAATGCTAACTGACGATTTTTCCAAGTCCGTCGCCACCATCCATCCTGTTGCCAACGGCAGGGATCAACTAATATAGGCTCGCGCAGCGACTGAAAACGCCCGAGTTGCCTCACCCGGCGTACCAAAGGCACCTCTTCAAACAAAGGCCAAGGACCATGCCCCCCCGTTTTCTTATAAATTTCCCGCAACACAAAAATACCCTGATCACCATAGGGAACACCATAGCGACAACGTAGCGCAATTGCTGGCTCTAATATTAAGGCAGGCCAAGTACGTGGGACATCAAAGCGAAAACGAAAATAACCGCCGACAGCACCCTGTTCAAGAGCCGATGTCATTGCACCTAATGAATCTTTTGAGAAACGTGCATCCGCATGCAAAAACCACAGCACTTCAGCTTTAGCCAGCGCAGCACCTGCACGTAATTGTTCCCCACGACAAGGCTCACTTGTCAGCCAACGCACCGAATATTGATTACAGATTTCACGACAACGCTCGCTATTAGCACCATCGACAACAATAATTTCTTCCGGGCTCTTGGGTAATTGATACAACTGATATAGCAAATACGCCAATTTATCTTCATCACGATAACAAGGAATGATGACACTAAAGCTAGGCATGGTTTACCTCCGTCACAGAAATAATGTCACTCACTAGCTGACGCAATATACGGCGCGCAGGTCGTGAGTCATCCGCCAATACTTCAATTAATTTAATCAGATCTTCCAACTCATCAACATCAAAGCTTCCATCTAAAGTAGCAACCGATTGACCCTCATCGCGACAACAGTCCGCCAATTTATTCCCCAATTGATCTGAACTCCACGGCAAGTCCGTCAAAGGTGGCCAAGGGTGATTGTTTGCCATCAGTACAACGCCGCCATCTATTGCTGGCATCAATGCCACATCATGATGCTGCATCGCGTCACATACCGCTGCATAATCTGCTTCAATCAGTCCCGGCGAGTCACTGCCGATATATATCAACTGCTTCATCCCTTTGCTACGCAATTCAAAATCTAGCGTATTCAACCGTTGGCCTAAATTACCCGGCATCTGCGGTTGCACCCAAACATTCGGCTGTCGCATTAACGACATAGCCCACTCAATATCTTCCTGAGATGACGGCGCAATCACAACCGAACCTTCCCAACTTCGCAGGTCTTCTAACGCACAGTCTAATAATGCTTCAGCAACACGTTGCGTCATTTTCACACCCAAACTGGCAGCCAAACGCTGCTTCCCCAAACCAAGTTTGGGCCGCTTACATACTAAAACCAGGGCTGTTGATTTTTTCATAATGACGAGAAAGCATATTCAATTTTAAAAATTTACCATTAGTCGAGAACTCTCGTTGTTCCTTACACTATCGCTCATAATAACAGTTCGAATAGCCGCACTCATCACAAGCGTCATCTCAATTTATAACCGTATTTGTCTGTCATTCACGCTAGCGATATATATCCACGTAGACATTGCCGGTGAATTCCATGGCTTGAAACGGTATAATGCTTGGCAAATCAATATCGAAGAAACAAAAAATCAATCTTATGCCACATTTACGCTGCAAAAGAACACCTTTACTCGATGGAAACGATGTCAATGCAAAACGCGAAGAAATACGATCTTACTTCCATAATACGCTGGATTGCTACGAACTACTTTTTGAAACACTCAGCAACGATGAAGCGTACTACAAAAAACCCATTTCATTACGCCACCCGCTAGTTTTTTATCTGGGACACACGGCCACTTTCTTTGTCAACAAGCTAGTTCTTGCCGGCATTATTCCACAGCGAATTGACCCAAAAATGGAGTCTACGTTTGCCGTTGGTGTTGATGAAATGAGCTGGGATGACTTGGATACCACCCATTACGACTGGCCCGCCGTAGAAGCTGTCCACGTATACCGTAATACGATTCGCAACATGGTTGACCAACTCATCACCGACTTACCGCTCACGCTGCCCATCACTTGGGGCAGCCCCTGGTGGACCATCCTAATGGGAATTGAACATGAGCGCATTCATTTAGAAACTTCGTCAGTTTTAATTCGCCAGCATAAACTTGAATACGTCAAACCGCATGATGATTGGCAGCCGTGCAAAAAATCCGGCGCTGCGCCGCAAAATGAGCTGATTCACGTAGTGGCTGGCAAAGTACGAATTGGTGAAAGCAAAACAGGCCAAAAGTATTATGGCTGGGACAACGAATACGGCAATCACGTCGCCGACATTCCCGCCTTTCAAGCCAGCAAATATCTCGTCAGCAACCAAGAGTTTTTGGCTTTTGTTGAAGCCAACGGTTACGCAACTGAAAGCTATTGGGAAGAAGAAGGCCGCGCCTGGCAATATCATATTGGTGCAGAACACCCAACATTTTGGGTTAAAAAAGGCAGCAACTGGTTAATGCGCACGATGACTGAAGAAATCGACATGCCGTGGGACTGGCCAGTTGACGTGAATTACCATGAAGCCAAAGCTTTCTGCAACTGGAAATCAACCACCAGCAAGCAACCAATCAGATTACCGACGGAAGATGAGTGGTACCGCTTATATGATGTCGCCAATCTGTCTGAAGTACCACATGACGCACCCGCAGCGGGCAATCTCCATCTGGATTATTATGCGTCAAGCTGCCCGGTTACTGAATTCCCGCAAGGTGAATTCTTCGATATCGTCGGCAATGTTTGGCAATGGGTTGAAACGCCGACTTACCCCTTTGAGGGCTTTGACGTTCATCCGCATTATGATGACTTCACCACCCCGACATTTGACATGCAACATAACCTTATTAAAGGCGGCTCGTGGATTGCTTGTGGCAACGAGTCACTTAAAAGCGCCCGTTATGCCTTTCGCCGACACTTTTTTCAACATGCTGGATTCCGCTACGTAATGACTGATACCCCCGCTATTCTAGAAAACTCTAACTACGAAACCGATAAACTATTGTCTGAGTACGCTGAATTTCATTATGGCGACACATATTTTGACGTGCCTAATTTCCCCAAAGCATTGGCCGAAATTGCCATTGCTGCCATGGGTGACCGTCCCGCACACAAGGCGTTTGACCTCGGCTGTGCTTCAGGGCGTTCAACCTTTGAACTGGCTTGTTATTTTGATCATGTCACTGGTGTCGATTTCTCAGCACGTTTCATCGGTCAAGGTGTGCAACTCGCGCAACAAGGTATTTTACGCTACACCCTCACCGACGAAGGCGAACTGGTTTCCTATAAAGAACGCACATTGACAGGACTGGGTCTTGAGCATGTCAAAGACAAAGTGGAATTTTTCCAGGGTGATGCCTGCAACTTAAAACCGGTTCACACCGGGTACGACTTGATTCTCGCGGCCAATTTGATTGACCGCCTGTACGACCCCGCTAAATTCCTCAACGTTATCCACGAAAGAATCAACACCGGCGGTTTACTGATGATCACCTCGCCGTACACCTGGCTAGAAGAACACACCAAAAAAGAAGCGTGGGTCGGCGGCTATAAACGTGACGGTGAAAACTTCACCACACTGGATGGCTTAATAGAAGCATTAGGTAAACATTTCAAACTCATCCAAGGCCCACAAGCCGTACCGTTTGTGATTCGCGAAACCAAACGCAAATACCAACACACCCTGGCGGATGTCACCATCTGGGAGAAAATTACTTGAGTATTGGCTTTGATCGCGACATCAGTCGCGATGGAACCCACAGTGTAAAATATGATGCACGACAAGACATATTTGGCAAAGCCGATGTCATCCCCGCATGGGTGGCAGACATGGACTTTGCCACCCCGCCAGCCGTCACCAAAGCACTGATTGAACGCGCCAATCACCCGATTTATGGCTACACAATCTATCCAGACAGCCTATATGAATCCATCATCGACTGGCTAAAACGACGCCACCACTGGGAAATCCAGCGCGACTGGATCGTCATGTGCCCAGGTGTCGTACCGTCGCTGAATGCCGCCGTCATGGCTTTCACCCAGCCCGGCGAATTCATCATCATCCAGCCGCCGGTCTATTTCCCTTTCTTCTCAGCCGCCACACAGACCGGCAGAAAACTGATTGAAAACCCGTTGCAACTTGAAAATGGTCACTACAGCATTGATTTCGATCACTTGGAACAATGTGCGAAAGAAGCCCACCTACTTCTACTCTGCTCACCACACAACCCCGTGGGGCGCGTATGGAACATACAAGAATTAGAACGCCTGTTACAAATATCTGAAAAACATGAGCTGATGATATTTTCAGATGAAATCCACGCAGATCTGATCTATCCCGGCAACCAACATCGCACACTGGCACCATTAACAGACAATCCAGCAAACCTCTTAACCGCCATCACCCCCAGCAAAACCTTCAACATTCCCGGTCTCAACCTGTCCACTCTCATCATCCCCGACCTGGAAACACGCAAAAAAATCACCCAAGTATTCGATTCCATGCACGTCAGCGCCTCCAATCCATTTAGCATCGCAGCCTTTGAAGCCGCGTACCGGGAAGGCGAACCTTGGCTGGAAGAATTATTAGTCTATCTAAGCGACACACGTGATTGCGTGCAAACTTATCTGACAGAACACCTCCCGCAAATAAAAATCATCCCATCCGAAGGCACTTATCTCTTATGGCTGGATTGTCGCGGGTTGAACATGAATGACGCAGAACTCAAGCGTTTCTTCGTCCATGAAGCTGGCGTTGGCTTGAGTCCCGGCGCATTGTTTGGCAAAGAGGGCAGTGGGTTTATGCGATTGAATATTGGTGCGCCACGTCATACGATTATGACGATATTGAAGAATATTCGGCGAGTGTTGTAGTTTGGGTGAGTGTAGCGACCATCCGGGACGGCAGATCCCCGACTCTGACCCCGTTAATAAAGGATTTGAAGCCTCGCATCCGGTGTACATCATTCGAGATAAATGTTACACAGAATACGTTGGTTTATTTTCATGCGATTCTTGTGGTTTTGGTTTTCTATCTTGTGGATCGTTATCTTCGTCCATTGCTCCTGTTTGGTCATGTAATAACTGAACTCGGGTTTCGAAAGGCATGTCAATGTTAGCTTTTTCTAACGATTTTTTAATCGCTTTGATGACGGAAGCATGAATCAACATGCCATTTTTCTCGGTTCTGCGCCACCATTGCACGCGAATCGTAACCCAGCTAGCGGCTAAATCCCAAGGAACAATTACCGGTGCCGGATCGCTTTCGATTTCAGGAATTTCTTTCAATGCGTGCTCGATCACTTCACAAGCTTGGTCAATATCGCTACTATAGCCGATGCCGACATCATACTGGCTTCGTTGTTTACTATATGCCGACCTGACGACCACCTCATCGGTATAGATAGTACTGTTGGGAATGACGATTTGCTGCCCATTATATGTCTTGAGGATGGTCGCGCGCGTTTCGATACGTTCCACGGTGCCTTCATGTCCGTTAACCTCAATTTGATCGCCAATTTCAAAAGGTTGTCGCAAAAGAATAAGCAAACCCGCAAGCCAGTTCTGTAAAATATCTTTAAACGCAAAACCAATCGCTACGGAGCTAACGCCCAGTCCGGCAATAAGATCACCTGGGTTTAAAGTGGGGATGACAATAGTCGCTGCCAGTAAGGAACCGGTGACGAGAATGACCCATTTTACAAAACCACCGAGCATGTCTCCCAGATTATTCCGATTACGGTGGGTAAATTGACGCCTGACGATGCCTTTAACGAATAGCGCAACGCCATAGACCAGAATCAAAATAACGATCGCCACAATAATATTAGGTAATAATCGGATACCTGCATCGACCCAACTATCAATCCGTTCTATTGCCACACCTAAATCGAGATCGATTTGTTGAGCTGCATCTACTTTCTGGATTATCTCGTTTTCTTTTTCACCTTGTTTAGACATTTATCCTCCAATTTTTGTTAATTTCATCACTTGATTTAAAATAATAGTAACAAAAAGCCCAGTAAAATTTTTTAACTTATGTTAATCCATCCGATGTTTGAAAACTTAAAGGTACCCTTAAACCACTTCACAGCGTTTTAGCGCACTAACGCCGGATATCCATTCATTATCAAGTTGAAGTGGTATTAGGGGGATGAAAGAACCAGGAAAACTAAGACTCCATCCAAAGCAGTTCAAAAAGGATGAGACCTTTGCACGGCAAAGCCCCGGCCCGAGTGTGATTTATGATGAAATATAGTTCTTAATCAGTTGGTTGAAGGTAATTTATGAGCTTTTCAGATTTTGATGTCATCCGCAGCACCCGCAAGGGAAGTTTTCTGAATCAAATTGACCATTTGATCGATTGGAAGCCCA
>JAJFJH010000192.1 GCA_021774155.1 Nitrosomonas sp. | reverse complement strand
CGCGATCCAAGGCACTGTGATGTAACCATACTCAGTGCAGAAACAGGTTGTGAAGCCCGACTTTTTTCAGAATGGAACATGAAGGCAGTTACACTAAATGAAAGTAATGATCTCATGCTGCTGGCAATCAGCCTGATGCTGCAAAACATTGCGCAGTCACATAATGCGATAGGGCGCTACACTCAACCAGCTTTGCTCAAGTTTTTGATGGAAGGAATAAATCCGCTTACTATTCCAATAAAGAGTGCTAGAAAAATAGTTGTTTCCGGAAGCCTTACTAAATTTACAACGCTATCTGAACAATTCTCTGACGAAAAGCTCGTTTGCGCGATTAACGATTATTTAGAAATTTGTTCAACAGCACTCGTTGAATATGGAGGTCAGGTAATCAAATATTCTGATGGGTGTATTGTTGCTCATTTTGAACCCAGGCAAATAGATTCAGCCGTTGCTGCATGTGTTGATGCATACAATAAATTCAATGAGCTAGCAAAAAAATATCCTAAAGATGAAGCAATTAGTTGTGGTTTTGGCTTGGCCTCCGGAATGATAGTAGAGGGAAATATAGGCTCGTCCATTAAAATGGATTACACGACCCTGGGTAATACAGTGAATCAAACAATTCGGTTAGGTGAAATTGCTCGGGACAAGGGTAAAGCTATTGTTATTGATGAATCTATCCAGATTGATCTGGCCGAGACCTGGGATTTTGAAGATGTAGGAACCTTTGAGCTTAAAGAAAACAATGAGTCAACCCGTCTTTATGCGCTTTCTATTTAGTTATCGGTTCAAGACGCTATTTTTTGGAGCTTACTATGTATAAATTGTTATTGATTTTTCTATTTGCAACGTTTGCGTTATTTTCATGCGCTACATTTGCAGAGACAAATCAGCCAAATAATGAAGAAGCTTTAATCGGCAAACCGGGTGATCCGTCTGAGGTGTCGCGAACTATTAAGCTTACTTTGCTGGATAATATGTTTTTGCCTCCAGAGGTTATTGTTAGTAAAGGAGAAACGATTAAATTTATTTTAAACAATCTCGGTAATAATACACATCAATTTTTGATTGGTTCGGCTTATGATCTAAAGAAAGCTGCAAAAATGAGACAAAAGAATAAAAATTTGATACGAATAAATCCGGCTGAGCAGAAGGAATTGATATGGCAATTTGGCAATGCAGGAACAGTTCATTTTGCTTGTCCGATCAAAGATCATTTTATTACTATGCGTGGACGAATAACTGTTGAAAAATAATTTTACAACGGGGTGTTTGCGACAAATTATTTGGTGATTCTACAATAAAGCCAAGGCAGTCGTTGGATGCATTTTCCCTGGCTTTTTATTCAGGAAATTGAACGGCACTATTGATGACATCCGAGACGACTCTGTTGCAAAAAATAGCATTGGACAGAGTAAGTTGCTGATATTTATGATTATGTAGTGCAAATATGGAATTGTCTTTCAATAAAACGAATTTTTGTACCGCCAGGTTAACTCTCATAGAGAGCCAAACACTGTGATTGTCAGCTTTATGCTAATGTAACCTTTTCCAAAGACACAAAAACTTCTTGTCTCTGATCCCGATAATGGTTATCGTCCACCAAATGGCGGCCAATATTAAATAAGATCGCTGAACTATTCATTCAGCTATTGTCTTTCAGAAGCGGTGAATTTAGTTATGCCCAATAATTCTTACAAACTATATACGCAAGCAGAAAAATTGCTAAAAGGAGCTTCTTATGAAAGTTGAAGTGACAGTTGAGTTAGATATCAATTTATCTAAAACCAGTATTGCAGACATAAAAAAATTGCTGGAAGAAATGATGAATCCAAAAAAATTTGATGCTCTGAAAGCAATTAATGTTAAAGAAATCAAAATAGAAAGATAGCCTCAAATTACTCAACCGACCTTGCACAGGTGATACTGCCAAGTTTAACTGTACCGGAGTAATAATAAAACATTCAGAGGTTCTATACTGTACTTTGGATAGGCTACTATGCTGAGCTAATCAAGCCCTCGCGGGCGCCGCCAGCATCGGTCTTTGGTCCGGTATGGTCGATTCTTTATTTGCTCATGGGGATTTCGGTATGGCTCGTTTGGCGAGAGCCTCAAGCCACAAAACAAGCACTAGGGTTGTTCATAATTCAGCTCAGTATTAATGCGCTTTGGTCGTGGCTTTTTTTCGTTTGGCACCTGGGTGCTTGGTCGTTTATTGGCGTGCTATTGCTTCTTTTGCTTATTATTGCAACTTTTTTTCTTTTTGGAAGATTAGTCGAATAGCTGTTGTATTGATGATTCCGTACTTGTTGTGGGTCGGATTCGCTTCCGTACTTACGTGGACTATTTGGCAAAGTAATCCAATGTTTCTGTAATTAAAATAGCTATGTTCTTTCAAGATCATTGCGCCGGTAAATCTGGATTGACTATGTCTTTTTCGATCCTTCAATACAGTAACCTTATAGATTTTACTTGACTGATATACCCTTATGCACATACTTCGGTCGCCCAACGGCAGTAGAGTTCTCCCCGCTATTTGTTGTCGGTATCAAACACAACGGGGAAAAAGGATTAGATCGTTTACCACGCAAAATTTTAACAAAGAGTTTTCACACATGTCTGGGCCAAAACCAGCCAGACAATTTCTTTTAATAAACCCCCGATAATCTGACCAATTAATATGAGACAGCCAGTACTGTCATGACCCTCAGATCTGACTATCATTTCATTTAGGGTGACAGTTTGCTAGCAAAACTGATAACCATAAGGACACTGTTGCTTTTATTGCCAAAAGTATGGATGATATCTAAAACTTTATAAGTATTCGTTATGATCGCATTCTTGATCCGAGGTACGTGTCATTAAAGGCCTACTTGCTCTACACACCATGGTGATCAACTCACTGGAAGAGCAGATCGCCGTGATTGATCATGCGGGAACCATTGTTGACGTCAATTTAGCGTGGACCAACTTCGGGTGCGAAAATGGACTTTCCCCTACATATGCTAGCGTAGGCAGTAACTATCTCAAAGTCGTGTCAGCCTCTGCCGCTAAAGGCGATAGCCTTGCCAGCGAGATCGCACTAGGCATCCTGGATGTAATGAGTGGCAAACGTACTTCTTTCTACTTTGAATATCCCTGCCACAGCCCAGATGAGAAACGCTGGTTTCTAATGCGTGTTACCCGCCTGAAAGATGATGCGAAGAAAATGTATGTAATCTCCCATCAAAATATCACGCAGCGCAAATTAGCCGAAGAACAGGCCGATTATCTGGCTATGCACGATCCGCTAACAGGGCTGGCCAATCGCCGATATTTCAACCAAATTTTGGCCAGAGAAATGCGGAGGAGTATCCGCAACCAATCGACGATTAGTCTAATTGAAGTCGATATTGATTACTTCAAGGACTACAATGACGCGCTTGGGCATATTGCCGGGGACCAATGTCTTGTGAATATTGCCAAAACTCTGCTGCCTTTTTCCCGCAGGCCCGGCGATCTTGCTGCGCGTATTGGCGGCGACGAGTTTGTTTTACTTTTGGGGGACGCCGATTTCGCGAAATCGAAAAAGGTAGCAGACGCAATCCTAAAAACAATCAATGATCTAAGGTTGGTTTTTGGTGAATCAGAGCAGGTAACTGCTAGCGTGGGTATGGCATCTACGATCCCTCATCAGAAGCAGAATGATGATTTCCTGTTTCAAGAAGCGGATAAGGCGTTATACCGTGCAAAATTGGCCGGACGGAATCGGGTAATGTATATGTCGCCTGTCGCCAATAAGCAAGTCTAACCTTCCGATCCACCGAACCCGCTAGTGCGAACCAATGATATGTTATCTCTATTATCCCTGTAAAAATGAATTTTGCACTATCTCACTGACCGCTTTGGGTCCAGACTAATGAAATGGACCTACCTTGCCTTAATATTTGTACTGGAGTACAGATTTATTACCGGGCATCCAGGTGCCCCAATTATTTAACCCAGATTTTCCATTAGAAAATTACCGATGAAGAGAAACTAATGGAATAAACAATCTCTATCAAACTTATCTGGAAGAGAAACTTTCAAGTTTAGGGAAAGATAATTTATAGAAATCAAAATATATTCAATAGGTTCCTCTAATGGCTTCCATTAGAAAATTCTCCTAATGGGAAATCTGGGATTAGTATTTCTCACGTAATTGATATTCTATGTCACAATGGCTTAAGTTAGAGCTTACTCAGAAAGTAGCATTGCATATATCTCGTAAAAAAATAAATCATTAACTGATTGATTTATTATATCTTTATTAATCTAGATTAGAAAGTTACTAAAAATTAGTTCATATTTAGATAATTTTGTTTGAGGCA
>JAJFJH010000191.1 GCA_021774155.1 Nitrosomonas sp. | reverse complement strand
GAAACAAAATAATTATGAGTAACAAAGTTTTGATTCGAATAATTGAAATCATTATTTGCACTCCTTGTAAGGACATAACTAGAGAATTTGTATACGCTAACCGTGTGCGTCAGCCGCTGAACCCGCATTCGATCAACTTCGACAAACCACCAATCGTCTCACTCCCCAAAAACGTGCTACAAACTCCGGCGGGTTCAGTCGGACTGCACGCGCTTGTTATGGCAGCGCCGCCGCGGCAGAAAACCCAAAGCAGTGCTGGCTTCGCGGCATCTCTGGGATCGCCGAACTCCTTGTTTGAGCGCTTGAGCCTCTTGTGCCAGTCGGCGCGCAATTGCCGGCTTCACGGAGTCTTCTTCCCTTGAGTTCGATGTTCAATTGTCGCCATTTCGTAATTGCCACACGGGACTCTATCGTGGTGCCTTCGCCCAGCCTATCAGCCGCTCTTTGATACTCTGATTGACCAAATAGGGGTCGGTGTCGTGGCCCCTGCCCTCGAAGACATGAACAGCGAGGTCCGACCCCGATCGGCTCAGCGAATCGGCCCGTTCACGAAGCCGCATGGCGTTTGCGAGCGGCACGGAGCTGTCTTCCGCGCCGTAATAGGCGTCCGTTTGCGGCAGGGTCTCAATGAAGAAGAGCGGCGATGAGGCGAACATGCGCATGCGCACGTCACGGAGATCTTCGCCGTCGGTCAGGACGCGGTCGAAGAAGTGATCGAAGACCTGGCTGCCTTCTTCCTGCTCCTCCATCGAGGAAGGCTTACCGTCTGACATATCGTCGGCTAGGATCTCCGTCCAGCGCCAGCCATTCACCGGATCCATGGCTTCGAAGCGATCCGTCGGGCCGGAAATGCTCTGCACAAGGCTGATGCGGCCGTCGCGTTCTCCCGCCAGCATGGCGACCGTTCCACCGCGGCTTCTGCCGACGATGGCGATGTGTCTCTCGTCGGCCTGGGGGATGGTCGCGAGCACGACGTTGAGAAACACCAGCGTGTCGTCTGTCGCCCCGTCCCAGGCGTCCGATGAATCGCCTCCGGATTTGAATTCGGCTCCGTTCACGATGATCTTGTGTCCGCGCATGGACGGAATGACATAGACGAAATCTGTCTGCGCCTCCGCGAGCGCCGTCGTCGATTCGACACCCCCGGAAATGTCGAGCGGCGAATAGAAGAAGTTGACGCCGCGCGCGTCGATGACGACAGGCAGCGGGCCTGTCGCACCTTTCGGAACGAGGACCGCGCCATAATGCTCAACGCCGCTGATCGTATGACGAATGATTTCGCCCTCGAACGTCCCATGTGACAGCGGCAGCTCGAAGCGGTGAACGACGAGGACGTTCCGGGCTGAGAGATCGCGCAGGGCCCAGGCGCGCCGCACAGCTTCGATCTCGCTTTGCGTCGGCGGCGCAAATGCTGCGTCAAGCGAGAACGGGAGGACGGCGCGATAGCCTTTGCCTGGTTCGGGCTCGCGCAGCCCTAGTCGCCGCGAGGCTTCCCAGGCGAGCGGATTTTCAGGATCGAGCCGAAGGGCGTTCGCGAGAACCGTCCGCGCTTCATCACGGCGACCAGCTGCAATGAGGCTGTAGCCCAGGAGACTCGCCAGAGGCGCGTACTCGGGATGAGCAGCCGCGACGATTCGCAAAAAGGTGACGGTGTCGGCTCTTCTCGAAGGATACTTCAGAAAACCCTGATAGGCAAACTCGTATAGACGGTCCGCAGTCAGCGTTTTGTCGGCAAGGGCCGCCTTCGCCGCTTCTACCGGCTTGCGTCCGAGAAAGAGCTGCGCAGGCGTCGGCGCGTCAGCAGTCACCCTTTCGAAGCGCTTGCCGTCATAGGCATCTTCGACATTGGTCAGCACCAGCCCAACGACGGCGCCGTCGGCGCGCCGCTGAAACGTCGCGGTCCGATCCGGCCTGGGGCTCGGCAGCGCCATCGAAAAGGTTTCCCCGCCGTCTTTCACGAAATAGGGCTTTCCGCCCCAGAAAGGCGGCACGAGCGATATGTAGTCGTCGACCGCACCTACTTCCAGAACGGCGAGCGGCCCGGCCAGATAGACACCTGCATATTCTGCAAACGCCGCCTGCGGCTTTGCGGCGGTATCGGGTTGTGAGGCGGCGTAGTCGTAAACCGACAACGCGGCGAGCAGAACGCAAAATCCGCTCTTCTCGAGGTATCTCATGATCGGAATCATCTTCATCCTCCTGTCCTTTCCTTTGTGAGATAGTGGACCAGGGAGGGCAAGGGCATTGCTGCCCCGCTCCCCATCAGAATTGTATGTGATAGTTTCCTATATACAGCTCAAGCCCCTAAAGGTTTCCACTTGTGGTTCACGCCCCGGAAAAACTTCCGAGACTTCACGATAGCGATAGACTGTCAGCATGATCAAAACCCAAGGAGGCATTATCTCCGCAATGCCGGACGTCACTTGCGGAGATAATGCAGCTGATTCCTTCTACTTTCTCGTGATGAGGGTTTCACACCCCGTTATCAGCGCAACGGTAGTATGCCATCCTAAGTTACTGGCAGGAACATACCAGGTTTGGACAAAGAGCATAACTCACTACCAAGCAATCAATTATGCGACTTCGTGTCGCGACATAAC
>JAJFJH010000020.1 GCA_021774155.1 Nitrosomonas sp. | reverse complement strand
ACCTGTTAACTTAGTATTACAAGCCACGGTCAACGAACATGGCAGCATTAATACTGAAGGTTCTTTGGCATGGGCACCTTTAGCCACCGATTTAAATATTGACCTTAAAGCCGTTGACCTGGTATCACTACAAGGTTGGGCGGGCGACCAACTCAATGCACTATTAACCAAAGGTGACATTTCTTTCAAGGGCAATGTCACGGCTGATGGCGAGCCTTTAAAAATTGCTGTCAGTGGACAAGGGAAACTAGCAAATTTTAATATTTTCGATGAAATTAATGGCATTGACTTGTTGCATTGGAAGAATTTAGATATTAATGGAATTGATGTTGTCAGCGAGCCACTACGTGTTGATATTGGCTCAATAGAACTTGGCAATTTCTTTGCCCACGTGATGCTTTCACCTGAAGGTGACCTGAATCTTAGCAATATCGTGCGTCAAGAAGACGATCAAGATGCAACAGCATCTGAAACAACTGAAACAACATCAGCAGCTCCGTCTACTGATGAGACCATGCCAATACATATTGGCAAAATCATATTAAAACAGGGTAAGGTTAATTTTAATGACCAATTTATCAAGCCTAATTACCACGCAAAATTAACCAACCTTTCTGGCCAAATTGGGCCACTAAATCCTAACAAGTCTGGCAATATTGATATCAGTGGTGCAGTTGATAAAACAGCGCCACTGAAAATTAAAGGCAGTATCGCACCTTTCAGTACGGAACTTCTACTCGATCTTGCCGCCAGCGTAGAAGATATTGATCTGCCTTCCTTTAGCCCTTATTCGGGAAAATACTTTGGACGTGGCATTGAAAAAGGCAAATTATCCGTTAACATTAGCTACCATATTGAAGATGGTGCGTTGAGTGCTGAAAATAATATTTTTCTTGATCAATTAACACTTGGTGAAGACATTGATAGTCCGGATGCCATTTCAGCGCCACTAGGTCTTGCCATTGCACTACTAAAGAATCAACGCGGTGAAATTGACATTCATTTGCCGATTCAAGGTTCACTAAACGACCCGCAATTCAGCTTGGGCGGTATTATTTTTGACGCTTTTATTAATCTTATTACCCGCGCAGTAACTGCGCCGTTCTCACTATTAGGCGCTGCATTAGGCGGTGATGGTGAAGAACTATCTACCATTAATTTTGAACCAGGTTTTTCGAGAATTGATACAAAAGCAGAGAAAAGTCTCCAGACATTATCCGAGGCTCTCACTAATCGCCCAACACTGAAACTGGAAATTTTCGGCTACACTGACCCTGCCGTTGACTACGAAGGACTTAAATTAGCCATTCTTGAACGCAAGGTAAAAACCCAGAAACTTAGAAAAGAGACGAAAAAAGGTCAAGCTGTTGGCTCTCTCGATGATATTGAATTTGCCCCAGAGGAATATTCAGAATATCTGGAGCTGGCCTACGACGAAGAAGACTTTGAAAAACCAACGAATATCATTGGCCTAACAAAAAGTCTACCTGATGAAGAAATGGAACAATTGATGCTGGCACATATTGAAGTTGATGAGAATGATTTAGCAGAACTTGCTGAACAACGCGCCTCTGCCGCGCAAAACTGGATAGTCAATCAAGGCGGCATTGTCAATGACAGAGTATTTATCGTTAGAGAAGACGCTGAAGAACTAAGCAATCAAGTAAGATTCTCACTTAAGTAATCTATATTGCCTAAAATCGGATCTGGCAACGCACTAAATTAATTTCAATACGACGATCTAACAGTTCGTTCTCGGCTAAGTGCGGGAGCTCGCGCCTACCGCAGCAGGCATACGGGGCCGGCAATCTCGAATATAATGCCTAAGGGTTGCGCGCTAATAATTCGGCCCTTGCCGGCCAAGCGACCTCCAACTTTGTAGTGGCCTTTCGAGCCAACAATGAGAAAATCCTCTACGTCCTCTCCGGCGGGAGTTATCAGAAAATGATCGTCGAGTAGCAAATCTAATTTGTAGTCTACCCCATGCGAATCCTTTCCTTCTAGATGCATAGCCGTCATAGCTGCTCCCGCTTGGAGCGTCTCATCCATGGAGCTTGCGAACAAGTTAACACCACCCTGATCGTCGGGTACAGGAAATAGCCTCTGTGCTGACTCTGTGTAGCTTGCTGTAGGATCGATTTCGATTTCTCTCCCATTATCAAGCTGAAGCGTTCCTTCTGCTATCGTTCCAGACAGGCAAGTACCTGGAATAGAGGGATAGGCGAAAGTAGCCCCGACCCCAAACCTGTTTAATAACTTACGAAGTTTCTTTTTCTCCAACAGG
Source organism: Nitrosomonas sp. (assembly GCA_021774155.1). GTDB lineage: Bacteria > Pseudomonadota > Gammaproteobacteria > Burkholderiales > Nitrosomonadaceae > Nitrosomonas. The sequence continues at coordinate 4,921 of JAJFJH010000020.1, read as the reverse complement.
GGACACTCTACAGTAGCCCAGGTTTCTCCCTGGATCGACAGATTGGCAGGGATCTGTAAGGGTTTACATCCGATCGTTGTAGGCGCGCCGGCCATTACAGAAAATGATACCAGTGCAATAAAGAATGCCAGCGCAGTACGTGAGTTAATATAGTTCACTAGGTTTTTCTCCTACTCTCAAAAGTTGTAAATTCTCTGACAGACAATTAAAAGAACCATCATATGGCCAAACGATCAATGCGGTACATTGCTAACGATTACTAGGTCCGCGTTGTTGTTAATGGGGAACCCACCCTACCATAAATGCTTAAGAAATTTATCTTTTTTGACCAACGGATACTACAGCTGGTCCCAAGGGGACGCAAAAGTTACCTTAGAGTCGAATGCCGACTGTACGATTTAATAATCATGCACTCAGCAATTCCCTACCCTTTAACCTAAAATCCTCAGTTGACCGCTATTGTAATAACTAATTTCATGAAATTGTAAAACTCGTTCTTCTCATTGCGCCTTGCCTAAAAGCAACAACAACGCACTCTAAACACTATCCAGTTGAGGGCTTTAGGTTTAATGATCCCCACCTCGACTGCGATCCACATCAACTGCTGTTACTTGGTTACCCCGATTTCCCCAGGCATTCCGAATATAAGACACGACTAGTGCAACGTCATTATCCCGAAAAATTTGCTGAAATGGCGGCATCCCGTAAGGACGAGGGTTTCCTGCGGTTGTTGCTGGATAACCGCCATATAAAACACTGCGAATGGTATTGACCGGTGAATCCATGATGACACTTCGATTACCCGCGAGTGGCGGATATATCCCCGGCACACCTTCCCCAGACTCACCATGACATGTCTCGCAATAAGACTCATACAATTTGCCGCCTTGATCCAGACGAAGTTGCATCTTTTCTGGGATCACCGGCGCATACGCACTTAAGGGTGCTTCCACTGCATTTTCTGTCAACGATTTAAGATAGACCGCCATGGATCGAGTATCTTCGGGTGATAGATGCTGCAAACTTCGCCCAACAATGGTCGCCATAGGGCCTGAAGCCACCGCACGCTCGGATATACCAACAGTCAGTAGCTCAATATATTCTTCAATTGTCCAATCACTGCCACCTGTTTCCGAATGGGAAGACAATGATGGCGCATACCAATTGACACCCATGATCTTTCCACCGTTTAACGAATTCTCCTCACTCGCGCCTAATAAATTGCGGGTTGTGTGGCAGGCATTGCAATGTCCTAGCCCTTGCACTAAATATGCACCACGATTCCATTCCTCACTTTGGGACTTATCTGAGGTATAAACACCCTCGTTAAAATACAATGCACGCCAAGCAGCCAAAAGCGGCTTTAAATTGTAGGGAAAATTAATTTCGTTAGGCACATTTACTTGAGAAACAGATGGCAGCGATTTCAGATAAGCAAATATCGCATTCGCATCTTTCCGCGTCACTTTAGTATATTCAGTATAGGGAAAAGCGGGATAAAGCAACCGACCATCGCGTGACTTTCCCTTATGAATTGCTTGCCAGAAATCATCTGCATCCCAATGCCCAATACCGGTTTCTTTATCTGGTGTAATATTTGGCGTGACAAAAACACCAAACGACGTAGACAAACGACGTCCACCCGCAAATGACTCACCACCTCTAGCCGTGTGGCAACCGCTGCAATTTCCTGCACGTGCAAGGTATGCACCAAGTACTTGTTGTTGCGTTAACGCAGAATGCTCTGGGGTTTCCGCGGCCATCACGTTGGCAGCAAATAATATCGTTAATGTGCAGCTAAAAAACAAGGCTAACTGTTTCATTGACTACCCTCAGCTTCCATCACGATGCTGCCACAACGGTGCGCCAACTCAGATGACAACGCACTGGCGGGGCTTTGCTGACCCGTAGCAGGTTGAGAAGCTAACCACTTCGTAATGGCAATGGCTTCATCATCCGTTAACTGTTTTGCAATTTCTGACATACAATCTGGTGTCTGACCACGCATCAACCCACCATTACGCCAACCACCCAACTGTGCAGAAATATAAGCACGCGACAAGCCTAACAAACCTGGAATGTAAGGTGAAGTACCCATTAAATTGTCACCATGACAAGCACCACACGCAGGAACATCCCGCTCGGGAACACCGGTATTAACCAACAATTCAGCCAAACTAACTTCTCCAGGCTTCATATGAATTTGTTCGGGGGGTGGAAATGGCAATTGTAACGTCGCAAAATGCTGCGCTATTTCCTGCAGATATTCATCTGACATATTCTCAAGCAAAATAGCCATCGGCTGATAATGACGCCGCCCATCTCTGAAATTGCGCAATTGATTAAACAGATAGCCCTGTGGTTTGCCCGCTATCCGAGGATAATAAGCATCACGTCCCGCTCTGTCCTCCTCACCATGACAAATCGTGCATGCTTTAACACGTTCGTCCATGGTGTCGGGCACTGCTACACGAGCAGTCTCGGTCGCATTTGCTATGTGTGCTGTCGCAAAAAAGCCAATCAGAATCAGAATAAAATACTTCACTATGATATTCCCTTGCTATTAAAAGTCAGTTTTAGAGTCTCAATTGCTTTTCAACTCATGTCCTTAAAAATTGGCAGGCAACGTCAGTATGAAACCAACATTCCATCTACTCATCATCCCGTTAATTTGTCTTTCCCGAAACCGCACAAGATTCAAAAACTGTTAGAAACGGATATTATATTGAACATAGAAAAGATCGGGCGCAATACCTGGTCTTTGATTTTCTATAAAGTTACCAGCGAATAGTTTTGAATATCCAACCAGAATATCCTGGTGGCGGCTAACGTGAAAATTAACACGCACATCAATCTCATCGCCTACATGAGTCCCTGATTGACCCGTAACATCTCTAAGTGTAGCCGCACCTCCAGCGTTATAGAGAAAATCACGGCTATTGGCTAAATAGTAACGATGATATTGGGTGATGAACGTAAACCAAGGCTGCGGATGTAGCGTAATTTGCGCATTGATATCATGAATATTCTGCCTCCCTACCCGATCAAGAAAACCCAGGTAATAATGTCCAAATGGAAAAAGATGGTTAAAAGTATTGCTATTGCCATCGTTTGGATTACCATCACCTGAGGCGAAGTCATATCGAATCCAAACATTTGGGTTCATAGGTAGCGCTAAATTGTAGCCCACGCCTGTTGCTACAGCAAAAGCAGAAACATCCAGGTTGGATCTTTTGCCAAATTGGTACATGCCTTCTAATTCATACAAAAGTCGATCGAAATTACCAACAAAACGACCACCTAAGGTATGCACAATAGAATCTCCGCCCATAATGTTCCCTTGCGCTACATTGCCTGCAGATACATTTCTATTGTCATCCAGACTTAGGTAATACAGATCGACTAAATGACCTTGCTTGGGTTTGTATGTACCCCAAAGTCCATAAAAATCCCGTTGTGTGTCCCAATTGTCAAAATTACCTTTTTCAGTATCCATTGGCCGCACCCAGAAAGCATCCAGATCAAATTTGGATGTACGCCAGAATGTTTTGACACCTTGGAAGGTCCGCCGTGTATTGGCCCAGTCAAGAGGAGCGATCAGTCTTTGTGATCCATACAGCAATTCTTGTCGTCCAACGCGGAGATAGACCTGACCATCTTCAGTGTTTGCCAATTTAATATCTGCAAACAAATTTAACATGTCAGTGTGATTTCTATCCGTAGCCAGCGGGGTTAAATCGGAACTAAATGAACGTGCATCGATAAATTCAGCAAATAATCGAACTCGGTCGCGATACCATAGATCAGCATGGACACGCGTGCGTATCAAATTGAAACTGTTATTAGTACCTGCGGCATTTAGACGGCTATCAGTTTCACGCACGTGCCGATACCAAAAACTACCCCCAAAAGAAAGCAACCAGTCACTACCCATATGAATGCGCTTGACAGGGTCAAATATATCTTTCTCATGATCTGGCTCTTCCAAATAACGGAAATCAATATCAAAAGAAGAAGTAGGAAGAAGCGCGAAACGCATATACGGAGAAACGGGAGGTTTTTCACGTTTCTTTCCAGTGAGCATATCCCATACAGAATAATAACCGGGGCCTGATGGCGGCATGCCAAACAAACCAGGGCGTGGCATAGGTGTCACCAGAGGCACTTTAGACCAGTCGGCATCACTTTTTGTTATTGAAGACGTGGTCGTTTTCGTTGTGGATTCTGTTGCGATAACTTGTGATGTCAAGCCCATAACCCCCACGCACAAGCAGAGTTTTAGTAACCACCTGCGCGCCTTTAATATTCGAGACCACTTTGTTTCGACGGCACTAGTAGACACATAAACAAGCAGGTTGTTTATTTGCATAGTTGAGACTCCCTTTAGTCTTATTTGTAAGTTGTTTAGTAAACTACCACCCAATAGCTAATGCAACAAGCATGGCAGAAACTAACCTGTAGGGCGTTCACAAGATATTTCTCGCGCGCTGCAGCACTTGCCAAAGGAACAACCATTGTCTACGTACTGCGCCTTGTAACGAAACACCTTTCTTGTAAACGCTGCACCCTAAAATATCAAGCTGGAGGATTGCCAGGGTGGAACTTAAAGCTGCAACAAATCATTATTAACGTGCTTCGCTACGTTTATGCATACCCCTTACCATCTTATGCAATGCTTCCATCTCTATTTTATCAAGGAAACCATCTTTATTCGTGTCATTTTTCTCAAATATCCATTGATGATGCTGAATGAAGTCTTTCTGACTCACTTTTCCATCCATGTCTTTTTTCATTACAGCATGCTCGTCCTTTCCATTTGCCGCAACGGCAATGGATGCAAAACCGAATATCGCAATAGAAATGGCACAGATAGCGATAGGAATCATCTTTCTTTTATAAGAAATCATTTTTTTCTCCTGAG
>JAJFJH010000190.1 GCA_021774155.1 Nitrosomonas sp. | reverse complement strand
TCTTCTTAATTTGGATGGGCATGTCTATGCCATCTTTTTATTAAGCAGCTTTTGCAAGCGCCTCAACATCGGTCATGCGCGACAAATCAGTCACATAGCTTTCAATACTTTCTCCACCAGAAGACTCAGAGAGCATTTTTTTGACATTTTCTAGTTTTGTTGGATTTCGTCCATGCAGCAAAACACTGTGCCTCTGTGAGGCCAACATTTTGGCTGTTTCTAAGCCGATTCCGTCCGTCGAACCGGTAATAAGAATGATTTTTTGCATGGTTATCTCCTTTATTCATCAAATTCTGGGAGCACATCGTCAGCCAGGCGTTCTAGGGTTGTTTCAATATCCGCTTAGTTAAAGCGCAGGTTCAGCGCAACACGGTTTACACCGATCTCTTCTCGTGATTTTAAATAGGTGTAAAGATAGTTTGCCCCTAAACGGAAGCCTATTTAGTTGATGAATCAATAAATGCCGGCTTCATATAATGCGTACTCTGTTCAGTGCTCATCTTTAATTCCACGAATATTTCTAAAAACCTTCGAGCACGTTCTTGCCGATAACACGACCACTTTCTTGTTGCTCATGAGCAGCTTTGAGCGTTTCAACGCTGAGTTTCCCTAAATTATTGGTCACGGTAGACATTAGCGTGCCTTCATCAATTAGCGCCGAGACCCGATTAAGCAACTCATGTTGTTTTTCGATATCATCCGTTTGGTGCATTGAACGTGCAAACATAAACTCCCAACTGAAGCTCAGTGCTTTAGACTTGCCAGAGGTGATATCTAACGTCTTAGGATCATCGATTAGTGCCACATGACCACGCGGCTTAATGAGTTCAATGATCGTCGAAAAATGTCCGTCCGTTCCGTTAAGCGAGGCCACATAGCGTGGTTCGAGTCCCAACACTTTCACCTGATCTACCAATGATTCACGGTGATTGATCACATGATCCGCGCCCATTTTTTGAACCCACGCAACGGTATCCGGGCGAGACGCGGTAGCGATGACAGTCAGTCCGGTAAGTTTTTTAGCAAGTTGCGTGAGGATTGATCCGACACCGCCGGCACCACCAATAATTAGTAGCGTCTCACCTTTACCTTCTCCTTCTTTGATGCGAAGGAATCGAATAGTAACTCCCAAGCAGTAATGGAAGTTAGTGGCAAACCTGCTGCCTCAGCAAAACTAAGAGATTTCGGCTTGTTGCCGACAATCCGTTCATCAACGACATGCAACTCAGCGTTAGTACCAGGCCGGGTAATATCGCCGGCGTAAAAAACTTCATCATCCACTTTAAATTTACTGACATCACTACCCACTTCTCGAACAACACCTGCGGCATCGTAGCCGATGATTTTATTACCCTTGTCTGGTGTGACCTTTGCGCGCACTTTAACATCTACTGGATTGACCGAAATGCCTCGAACTTCGACTAAGATGTCACGTGCTCCAAGTTCAGGTGTCTCTGTTTCAAACTCAATCAGCGCTTCTGGCGCGGTGATGGGACCAGCTTGGTTATATCCTATCGCTTTCATATCTGCACCTCATTTTTGAATGATCAATTTAACTGACTGGCTTAAGTATAATCATTTGGAAGAAAATGATAATAGTGCTTGTTACGAAATGATAATTCGGATATTTTTGATAAATGGATATTTTATCGCTTCGCTTGTTCTTAAGAGTTGCGGAATGTGGCACGGTCTCGGCAGCAGCACGTGATTTGTCGCTTTCGCCCGCAAGCGCAAGCGCGCGTCTCGCAAAACTTGAGGAAATCGTTGGGTTCCATTTATTTAACAGAACGACCCGGGCAGTGTCGTTGACAACCGATGGCGCCGCATTTTTACCCTATGCAGAACAAACGATAGAAACGTTAGAGGCTGGGCTAGGCGCGGTTAGTGGACGAGGCACCCAGGTGAAGGGCTTGTTGCGCATGGCAATGCCTGGCTCTTTCGGACGTATGCATGTCATTCCTGCGTTGGCTGAGTTTCATGCACGCTATCCCGTCGTTAACCTTGACTTGAGGCTGTCTGACGAAATTCTCGACGTGATCGAAGGCGGTTATGATCTTATTATCCGCAACGCGCATTTGGCCGACAGCAGCCTTATTGCACGAAAGTTGGCTTCTGATCATCGTATTCTGGTTGCCTCTCCAGGCTATCTCGAACTGCAAGGTACCCCTTCTACGCCAGACGATCTCATGAAGCATCAGTGCGTGAACCTGGGGAATAACAACAAGTGGAAGTTTCAAAACGGGCAGATCATTAGCATTCCGCACTCCTTCGTTGTTAATGATGGCGAAGCAATGCGCATTATGCTCGAAAATGGAATGGGCATCGGCATCAAGTCAGTCTGGAATGCCAGTGAGGGTCTGAAATCTGGGCTTCTGGTCGAGGTACTGACCAATTTCCCGCTTATCACAGAATCTTCTATATGGGCGCTCTATCCAAGCAGCCGGATCGTTGCACCGAAAGTCCGCGCTATGATCGATTTTCTAGTCGGACTTTTCTCGCCTAAACCGCCATGGGAGCGGTAGAAAATTCTTGCTAAATCAACTAAGCTGACTTGGAAAGAATAGGATTGGGTAAATTTCAACAAAGGTGCGTAATACGTCATAGAGAAATTACTGAAGGTTTGAATTTTAACGGCAAACAGCAAGTAACATTAGTTGGAATTTAACTCAACAACAAAATTGCCTACATCAACACACCATCTTGTGGTTTCAGCGGAGGAGGAACGGCGTTCTCACCAAGTTGCTGCCGCAGATCAATCTCAATGGTGCGACAAATAGCATTCAGGGGAACATCTTCCATTTTCTTATCGAAGGGGTCTTCTGTCCGACTTCCTATTCTTTCCGTGGTAGTAAAAACCGTCGCCAAGGCGATGTACACTGGTATCATTTGCCAGCCGAGATGTTGTACTAGGCCAAGTGGTAACAATAATACAAATAACCAAACGAAGTGTTGAGTAAAAAAACTATATTGACGCAGGAGCGGCGTGTTTTTAATACGTTCACTGATTCCTTGGCATCGATAAGTCTCCTTGAGCGTTTCCATCAATCCCACTACATACCATTGTGACGTGATCCAACCCGCTTCATGGAGATCACGAAAGTGTTGCGCTTGGAGATGATTCAACTGGGTGGCCTTGTTCGCAGCCTTGTCTCGTCTTTGAAATTCATCATCAGACAACCATGGCTTCAATTCATCCCAACATGTATCGTTTAGGAGTTGTAATCGTAATGCATTCACAAAGGTCAAATGTCGAAAGAGTATTTTTTGATGCACGTCGGCCACGTTAGGCGCTTCTTGGTCCTGCCCTTGCGGCGGTTGAACGTACGTCATTACTTGTGATGAAAA
>JAJFJH010000189.1 GCA_021774155.1 Nitrosomonas sp. | reverse complement strand
GGTGTAAACGGGTCACTGTCCCAATTTTCCACAGGTCCTGTCGGGACGACATCCGTGTGTCCCGCAAAACAAAGGACAGGACTGGCAGTGCCGCGTCTTGCCCAGAAGTTATCAACCTCGCCAAAAGGCAGCCTTTCGATTTTAAAGTTCAGTTTCTCTAAGTGATGTATCAGAACTTCTTGGCAGCCATTATCGTCCGGTGTGGGTGATGGGAGAGCAATCAATTTTTGGGCAAGCGATAACGTGGAATTGGGCATGGATGCTTCCTGTATTCGGGGTTTTAATATGAAAATAGGGGAGGTCTGTTGTGTTGAAACATTAGGTGTATAAATTTAGCAACAGTTAGTCAAAAAAACATCACCGTTTGTATAGGGTTTGCGTAATAATCATGGTAGTTTACATACAGCAGAATCGAAGCCGATACTGAATTCTACACGCCTGATTCAGGTCTTGCACTGAAGTCTTTTGTTGCATGTCCCTGATTGGGTTCACTCTACCAAGGGGAAAACGCCATGTTCCAGGCACTCTTTCTATTTCTTATAGCATTTGCAGCAGCTTTTGCAATCATACTGATTATTCCAGGGTTGCGTCGTCCTATTGTATCGAAACCGATACTTAAAATTTTCCGAACCATGCTGCCGCAGATTTCTCAAACCGAGCAAATCGCTTTAGATGCCGGTACGGTTTGGTGGGATGGTGACTTGTTTAGTGGAAAACCCGACTGGAAAAAATTGCGGGCATATCCTAAGCCTGAATTAAGTGCCGAAGAAAAAGCTTTCCTTGACGGCCCTGTCGAGAAATTGTGTGACATGCTGAATGAATGGCAAATCACCCATGAATTACAGGACTTGCCGCCTGAAGTGTGGCAGTTTATTAAAGATAAAGGGTTCTTCGGATTAATTATCCCGAAGAAGTATGGCGGTTATGAGTTCTCGGCGTTAGCACATTCAGAAGTTGTCATGAAAATTGGTTCTCGAAGTGGAACGGCGGCGGTGACGGTCATGGTGCCAAATTCATTGGGGCCAGCAGAGTTGCTGTTGCATTATGGTACGGAAAAACAGAAAGATTACTATCTGCCACGCTTGGCCAAGGGTAAAGAAGTGCCTTGTTTTGCTTTGACCTCGCCTGATGCAGGTTCGGATGCAGGCGCTATGCCAGATTTTGGTGTGGTGTGTCGTAGTGAGTTTGAGGGTAAGGAAGGTGTCTTAGGGATGCGTGTTACTTGGGAAAAACGTTATATTACGTTAGGGCCGGTTGCGACATTGCTGGGGCTTGCTTTTAAACTGCGCGATCCAGATGGCATATTAGGCGATGAGGTAGACCTCGGTATTACATTGGCTTTGATTCCGACGAATACACCGGGCGTTAATATTGGACGCCGTCATTTCCCGTTGAATGCCGTGTTCCAAAATGGCCCTAATTCGGGTGATGGAGTTTTTATTCCTATGGAATGGGTCATTGGCGGACAAGAAGGTGTGGGTAACGGTTGGCTCATGTTGATGAATAGCTTGGCAGCGGGTCGCTCTATTTCATTGCCTGCGACCAGTACCGGCGCTGCCAAGTTGGCGGCACGTACCAGTGGTGCTTATGGCCGAGTGCGTACACAGTTTAATACACCGATCGGTTATTTTGAAGGTATTGAAGAAGCATTGGCGCGAATTGGTGGTAATACTTATATGATGGACGCCGCACGGGTAATGACGGCCAGTGCTGTTGATATGGGTGAGAAACCGTCTGTCATTTCAGCGATTGTTAAATATCACCTAACCGAACGGGCGCGGCAAGCAATAGATGATGCCATGGACATTCATGGTGGCAAGGGAATTTGTATCGGCCCAAAAAATTATTTGGGACGCTCATACCAGCAAATACCTGTGGGTATCACCGTTGAAGGTGCGAATATCTTAACGCGTAATTTGATCATCTTTGGTCAGGGTGCGATACGGTGCCATCCCTATATCTTAAAAGAAATTGCCGCGGCACGAAGTGAGGATCAGACGCAGTCTTTACTCGATTTTGATGAGACGATTGCAAACCATGGTGCCTACGCTATGCGTAATGTGGGTCATAGCCTGTTGTGTGGGGTTACAGGAGATTTTTTTAGAATGGGCATTCCCTATAATATTGCGCCTGAAACGGTTACTTATTATCGGAAATTGTCAAGATTCTCGGCAGCGTTTGCATTGATGGCGGATGTGTCGTTGCTTAAGTTGGGTGGCGCACTGAAACGCAAAGAAAGAATTTCTGCCAGATTGGGTGATGTTCTCAGTATGCTTTACATGTGCTCAGCGACACTGAGACGGTTTGAAGATGACGGTCGTCCAGCGGCAGATTTGCCATTGCTGTATTGGTCAATGCAAGATGCCATCTACCAGATGCAACAAGCGTTTGACGAGCTTCTGAATAATTTCCCAAGCAATATTGTCATGCGATTAGCGTTACGACTCATTATATTTCCGCTCGGCAGATGCTTTTCCCCGCCGTCGGATGCGTTGTCACATGAAGTCTCGCGACTGATGTTAGCGCCAGGAGAAGCACGTGATCGTTTGACCAGCGGTATTTATGTGCCAACAACTGACCATGAACCTTTGGCTGATTTGGAAGCGGCATTAAACTGTGCCCTCGAAAGTGAGCCGGTAGAAAAGAAATTGCATGCTGCAGTTAAAGCAGGAAAGGTTGTAGCTCAGGGCGACGAGATGATTAACGAGGCATTAGATCAAAACATTATTACGTTTGTTGAGGCCGCCGCGCTTAAAAAGATGGAAGACCTGCGTCGGCGTGTCATCATGGTCGATGATTTTCCTGCAGATTTTGGTAAAACGTCGAGTGGTGTAGTGTGACATCTAAAACTATCGAGGGAAAAGATAACATGATGGTCTTATAGGGCAGATTAAATAATATGACTGATAATATCTCCGTAGAGCAAGCAAAAACATTAGATGGTTTGTTTAATGAGCGTGTAAAACGCTCACCTCATGGCGAGGCTTGTCGTTATTTTTATCAGCTCAGTGAACAATGGCATAGCCACACCTGGGTGCAGATGGATCTAGCTGTTGCGCGTTGGCAGGCCGCTTTAAGCAAAGAAGCGTTGGTTCCTGGTGACCGTGTCGCTATCATGCTCAGAAATTGCCCCGAATGGGTCATCTTTGAGCAAGCGGCATTGGGGCTGGGGCTGGTTGTTGTACCATTTTATACTGAGGATCGTGCGGAAAATGTAGCCTACATGCTGGCGGATGCGGGTGTCAAATTGCTGTTTTTGGAGAAAACAGTGCAATGGCAGGATGTCTGTGATGCTTGCAGTGAAATTGAAGGATTGCAGCGTGTGGTAATGATTAACACACTTGATCAGAGTAACGATGATCATTGTCATGCCCGTTTGCTTGTTTCGCTTGAGGATTGGTTGCCGGCGCTGGGTGAAGCCATTAATCCAACGCGGCATGTGAATAACGACCCACATAGTCTAGCGACGATTATTTATACCTCAGGTACCACGGGTCGACCAAAAGGCGTTATGTTAAGCCACCACAATATTCTTACGAATGCGGACGGTTGCTTGCAGATTGTGCCGATTCAATCACAAGATTTATTGTTGTCGTTTTTGCCGCTGTCGCATACGTTTGAGCGCACCGTGGGTTATTACATTCCAATGATGTGTGGCGCTACTATTGCGTATGCGCGTTCGATTCAACTACTGCAAGAAGACCTGCTGACCATTAAGCCAACCATTCTGGTGTCGGTGCCACGTATTTATGAAAGAGTATACGCTGGTATTCAAGCCAAGCTTGCAGATGGGCCGAACTTCCGCCGCAAGCTGTTTAACTTTGCGGTTGATGTTGGCTATAGTCGATTCGAACATCAACAAGGGCGTAGTTCTTGGAAACCCAGCCATTTATTATGGCCGCTGCTGAATAAACTGGTGGCCTGCAAGTTAATGGCTAAGCTTGGTGGTCATTTACGACAAGCGATGAGTGGTGGCGCGCCATTGTCCGCCGAGATATCGAGAGTCTTTATCGGATTGGGCCTGCCCATTCTGCAGGGTTTTGGTATGACTGAAAGCAGTCCAGTCGCTTGTGCCAACCAATTGAATAATAATATGCCATCCAGCGTGGGCGCACCTATCCCAGGTGTCGAAGTTAAGCTGGGTGAAAATGATGTGCTGTTAATCAAAGGCCCGAATGTCATGTTGGGGTACTGGAATAACTTGGAGGGAACTAAGGCCGTCTTGTCTGATGACGGCTGGTTAAATTCAGGTGATGTGGCCACCATTGACGAGCATGGTCGTGTGACGATAACCGGGCGATTGAAAGAAATTATTGTCATGTCCACGGGTGAGAAAATACCACCCTCCGATATGGAGGCAGCCATATTACGTGACAACTTGTTTGAGCAAGTGATGCTGATTGGTGAGGCACGTTCATTCTTGGCGGTGTTGGCCGTATTAAATTTAGACAACTGGCAGTCGTTTTGCTCGAAGAATCAATTTGACGAAGATTTAAAAAACCAAGCACAACGACAACAGATTGAAGAAATATTGCTGGAAAGAATCACCCACCAAATACGTGAATTTCCAGGTTATGCCAAAATACGCCGTGTGGCGCTCGTACCAGAGCCATGGACCGTTGAAAATGAAATGTTAACACCCACATTAAAGCTTCGTCGTACTAAGATCATAGAACACCACCAAGCTGAAATAGACAACTTCTACGAAGGGCATTGATAATCCATTTATGATAAATATAATCAGACAGTTAAATGACGTATAGTGCCGATTTAAATTCTACCAATAAGCAATCCAACGCAGCCCGTTGGAGTTTTAAGTTAGCGTTGCTGGGTGTCGTTCTGCTGGTGCTTGCTGTTATTGGGCACCGGCTAGGTATCATGGACTTTCGTATTGCCATGTTTGGAATAGTGGGTGGCGCAGCGCTGGGTTTAGTAGCGGTGTTTGCGGGTGTTATCGGTATTATTGTGACGCGTAAGGAAAAAATATCCGGTAAACCTTTCGCATGGATCGGTCTAATGCTGGGTTTACTCGTTACATCGCCAGTGTTCATGACGATTTATGGCGCTTCGAATGTGCCGCCGATTCATGACATCAGCACTGATTTACAAGATCCGCCCGAATTTGTGGCTATTTTGGCGTTGCGTACAGCAAAGCACAATTCACTCGATCGAGATGCCCCGACAAACCTCACGACATTGCAGCAAGACGCATACCCCGATCTCGCACCGTTATTAATCAATAAGGAACCCCGTCAAGTGTTTGAAGAAGCCCTTGCGCTGGTTGAAACACTTGGATGGGAAGTCGTCGCCACGTCAGCAGAAGAAGGCCGCATCGAAACAACGGCCACCACACTGATAATGGGTTTCAAGGATGATGTGGTGATCCGTGTGCGTGATCAGGCAGGTCAATCCATTGTCGATATGCGTTCCGTGTCTCGAGTTGGCAAAAGTGACTTGGGTGCTAATGCAAAACGTATCGAGCTGTTTTTGTCTGAATTGCAAGGTTAAGTATTTCCTGATGGGCTGGCTTGATTAGTCCAGCCCATATCATTTCTCCTGCCGTGCTGACAAATCTGTTGGCAAGCGTTATGATTCTAACCACTATTAACTTCTAGCTAATAACGCTAGTAAAGGTTCTACAGTGGCTCAAGAATTTCATATCTTTCTTTCCCACAACAGTAGCGACAAGCCAGCTATCCGTGAACTCAAGCAGTTGCTTGCAGAAAAGCAAATAACGGCTTGGTTGGATGAGGATGAATTGCAACCAGGACTCAATTGGATTCCATTGTTAGAAGTAGCGATGGAAACATCGGGTAGTGCAGGGGTTTTTATTTGTGAAGATGGTTTTGGCCCTTGGGAAAAAGAAGAAACTCAGGCATTGCTGATGAGGGCTGTTGAAATTGGAATATCAGTTATTCCTGTCCTTCTTCCGGGAGATTACGAACCCCCAAAGCTACCTTTATTTCTGAGAACACGCACCTATATCGACATGCGTACGGGTTTCAAACCGGAGTTAATCGATAGATTGATTTGGGGTGCTACCGGGGAAAAGCCCACGATACAGCAGGCCACCACAACCAGAATCCACTCCGACCGCCTCCCTACCGTCAAAGGCGAGTTCTTTGGACGTATCTACGAACTCAAATTGCTCAACGATGCCTGGGTAGGTAATGACACCCGCGTGATTCAGTTAATTGCACCGGGTGGGACGGGCAAGACCAAGCTGTTGCGGCATTGGTTGGATCGCACGGAAAATATTGAGGTGTTGATTGCGTGGTCGTTTTACTCGCAGGGGGCGAGTGAGGACAAGCAAATCTCTGCCACGCCGTTTTTCAGCCACGCGTTTGACAAACTGGGTTCAACGCGTGATGTGTCATCGTTCACCACCGACGAAGACAAAGGCGAACACCTGGCCGATTTGTTGCGTCGACAACGTACCGTGCTGGTATTGGATGGTTTGGAGCCGTTGCAACATGCAAGCATTGGCATGCGTGGTGAACTTAAGGACAGAGCCGTGCGCCAATTGTTGAAAAGCCTTGCTGGGCAAAACAATGGCCTGTGTATTATCACCACGCGCATTGCCGTGCATGAGCTCAGCGACCGCAATCACGTTCATTCGCATGACTTACAAAACCTCGC
>JAJFJH010000188.1 GCA_021774155.1 Nitrosomonas sp. | reverse complement strand
TATTCTGGCGTGATGGTAACCGGCAGTCACAATCCACCGGAATATAATGGCCTAAAAATCGTCCTGGGTGGTGAAACATTGGCGTCAGAAACCATTCAAGCGCTGCGTTTACGCATAGAGAACGATGATCTGACGCACGGCAATGGCAGTTATCGTCAACATGATATTGTCGACACCTACTTACAGCGCATCAGCGGCGATATTAAGTTATCCCGCCCGTTAAAGGTTATGATCGATTGCGGCAATGGCGTCGCTGGTGCGTTTGCACCTAAGCTTTATCGTAATTTAGGCTGCGAAGTGACTGAGTTATTTTGCGAAGTGGACGGTAATTTTCCCAATCACCACCCTGACCCATCGATGCCTGAAAACTTGCAAGACTTGATTCATGCATTGAAAACATCCGATGCAGACATCGGCCTTGCATTCGATGGCGATGGCGATCGTCTGGGGGTGGTGACTAAAAACGGAGATATTGTTATTGCCGACCGTCAGTTGATGCTATTTGCTGCTGACGTGTTATCACGAAATCCTGGCGGACAAATCATTTTTGACGTGAAATGCACACGTAATCTGGCACCATGGATTGAACAGCATGGCGGCCAGCCTGTTATGTGGAAAACCGGACATTCCTTTATCAAGCGCAAACTTATCGAAACAGGGGCATTACTCGCCGGTGAAATGAGCGGCCATTTTTTCTTTAAAGAACGCTGGTATGGTTTTGATGATGGCCTTTATGCTGGCGCGCGGCTATTGGAACTTATCAGTCACTTGCCCGATATTAACGCCGCATTTGATGCACTACCAGACACTATTAATACACCTGAATTACACATCAAACTCAAAGAAGGTGAAAATTACGCATTGATTGCGCAACTACAGCAAACCGCGAAATTCACCGATGCAGATCGCGTCATCACCATTGATGGACTGCGCGTTGAATATGCTGATGGTTTTGGACTGATGCGTTCATCCAACACAACTCCAGTGATTGTATTGCGCTTTGAAGCTGACAATGAGGCTGCAATCAAACGCATTCAACAAGATTTCCGCCAAAATATTTTGCAAGCTAAACCGGACGCGGCATTACCATTTTAGCCCAAACAAAACTTAATACTCAATTCATCCGACTATGAAAATTGCAATAGCGCAGATTAATTGTACGGTCGGTGATCTTGCGGGTAATACAGAAAAAATTCTCGCTGCAACAGCGCAGGCTAAACTAGCCGGTGCTGATTTAGTCATCACCCCTGAGTTAGCGCTGTGCGGCTATCCCCCACAGGATTTATTGCTACGCACAGAGTTTTATTTGGCGTGTGGCGAAGCGCTGACTGATTTAGTCGGCCAAGTAAAAGACATTACGCTGTTGGTAGGCCATCCACAGCATCAAGGCAGTCAATTATTCAATGCAGCATCGCTGGTACGTGATGGTGAAATTATTGCTACACATCATAAACAGACATTACTCCCTTCCCCTTTCTTTAACGAACCCAATTATTTCGATGCAGGCACTGAACCCTCTGCGTTTGTATTAAATGGTGTGACATTTGGCATTAATATTTGCGCTGATTTTTGGCAAGGTGAAACAACCCATCTAACGCAGCAAGCAAACATCGATGTTTTATTGGTGTTGAGTGCATCATCTTTTTTGATTGACAAACAGGCCACTCGCCATAAGATAACGCAACAATATATTAACTGCACGAAAACCGCCGTGGTCCATGCTAACCTGATCGGCGGCCAAGATGAAATAGTGTTTGATGGCGCATCGTTTGTGATGAATGGCCAAGGTAAACTAACGCATCAGTTGCCGTCATTTACTGAAACTATCGGCTTAGTCGAAATACAGAACAAGCAACCCATTGCTAGCGAGCTTGCACCCATACAACCAGCTATTGCTGACATCTATCAGGCGCTTTGCCTGAGCGTGAAAGATTATGTCAAAAAGAACAATTTTCCAGGTGTGTTAATCGGCCTTTCCGGCGGTGTTGATTCAGCGCTTGTGCTGATTATTGCGACTGATGCGTTAGGTGCCGACATGGTAAGAACCGTGATGATGCCGTCACAATACACGGCAGACATGAGCTTATATGACGCTAAAACCATGGCTGATACACTGGGCATCCAACATGACGAATGTAGCATCAAACCTCTATTTGATCAGTACGTCAGTATGCTCACCCAACAATTCCACATCCTGTCTGAGAATGAAGACACCAATATCACTACCGAAAACCTGCAAGCGCGAATACGTGGCTCTATTCTCATGGCACTCTCAAACAGAACAGGGGCCATCGTACTGACAACTGGCAATAAGTCAGAAATGGCAGTTGGTTATTGCACCCTTTATGGCGATATGGCCGGTGGCTTTGCAGTTTTGAAAGATGTAAGTAAAACGCTGGTTTACCAATTATGTCGCTATCGTAATGAACTGGATCCGGTCATTCCAAAGCGCATCATTGAACGCACACCATCAGCTGAGTTAAGACCCGACCAAACCGACCAAGACAGCCTGCCTGACTATGATGTACTTGATGGCATCATCAAAGCTTATGTGGAGGACAACAAGTCCACAGCAGAAATTATTGCTATGCATTATGATGAAGCTGATGTGAAACAGGTGATTCGTCTCATTCGACTAAATGAGCACAAACGTTATCAATCGCCTCCCGGCCTTCGCATCACCCCTTGTGACTTTGGAACGCTGTGGCGTTATCCAATTACAACAAAATTTGCCAATTAGCGTAAAATATCAAGCCGCTAGGGAAGCACCGAATAATTCTGAGCCAAATGGATGATGAGATAAAATTTTTCAGATTGAGGCGCAAATTGAAGTTAATAGCTGTCTATTGCCAAGGTTTGCAACAATAATGTGGACGATTTTAGCTACCAGACATTGACTCAGAATTATTCGGCGCTTCCTAAATAAAGAAAACACACCCTAGGCGAACGATAAATGGAACTTGGCTCACAATCAGTTATCGAATTGACATGAAAAGTTGTTATTTAATAATTGTGCTTTCGCTTTTATTCCCCGCCAATATTTTTGCGCATGAACTGCCTGACTTGGGTGATGTATCGCAAGCTACGATTTCACCCTTTGAAGAAAAGCAAATCGGTCTACGTATCATGCGCGATATTCGTGCTGACCCGACTTATCTTGACGACCCTGAGATAAACAGTTACCTCAATAGCCTCGGCTTCAAATTAATATCCAGCTCTAACGAAGCCAATCCTGATCAATCATTTGAATTCTTTGCATTACAAGATGCCTCCATTAATGCGTTCGCGTTACCCGGCGGGTTTATGGGTTTTAATAGTGGCCTCATCATCGCGGCACAAAGCGAATCTGAGCTTGCCGCCGTGATGGCGCACGAGATCGCACACGTCACACAAAAACATCTGGCACGTATGATTGCCGGGCAAAAATACAACATGATGATGACACTGGCGAGTTTAGCACTGGCCATTATCGCTGCACGCTCCAACCCACAAGCCGGTCAAGCCGTTCTTGTCACCGCGCAAGCTAAGGCAATCCAATCGCAATTGGACTTTACCCGCAATCATGAGAAAGAAGCCGACCGAATTGGTTTGAATATCTTATTAGACGCGGGTTTTGACCCCCAAGGCATGTCCGCATTCTTCGAACGCTTACAAAAAGCGGGTCGTTTCTATGAAAATGGTGCGCCGTCATACCTTCGCACGCACCCGCTGACATTCGAACGCATCGCTGACATTCAGAATAGAACTCAAGAAATGACCTACCGCCAGGTGCCGGACAGTATCGATTTTATGTTAGTTCGTGCCAAGTTACAGGCATTTCAGGGCAAACCAAGGGAAACAATTAAACATTTCGAATCTCGCTTGCGTGAAAAGCGTTATGCCAATGAGGCTGTTGAAAATTACGGTTATATCTATGCACTCCTACGCGACAAAAAATATAAAAAAGCGGACGAAATGCTAGCACATCTCTATGAAATTCTTAATAAGGGAACATCCAGCATACCACTTGAGGAACATCAAATCGGCAAAACTATTCAGGTCAAAAAGCCTCATGTTCTGGCAGGCGCCATGATTGAAACGTTAACAGCCAATGTCTTACTTAAAGCAGGTAAAACTTCGGATGCACTAGAAGTTTTTCGTAGTGCTTTGAAAATATACCCGCAACACCGTGCGTTGATGCATGGTTATGCAGATGCATTACTACACAACCAACAAGCAGACATTGCACTGGAATTTGTCAATAAACAACTACGTTATATCTACAACGATGTTCAACTTTATCAAATACAAGCTAGAAGCTATGCTGCGTTGGGAGAAGATATGCTGCAACATCAAGCGCAAGCAGAAGCCTACATCGGCCAAGGCAATTACCCTGCCGCCGTCGCACAACTAAAGACTGCGCTACGACATGACAATGGCAACTTCTATCAATTATCTAGCGTTGAAGCGCGTCTTAAGCAGCTAGAAGCGCTTATGGCAACTGATGAAGACTAAGCCCGCACCAGAAAATCTCACTTTATTTTTGGCAACACCTGACA
>JAJFJH010000187.1 GCA_021774155.1 Nitrosomonas sp. | reverse complement strand
CATCAACACATAACGGGTCGCATTCCACAATTTATTACAGAAATTGCGATAACCTTCACAGCGCTGCAAATCAAACTTAATGTCACGCCCATGAGAAGCTAAACTGGCAAAAGTGAACCGTAACGCGTCCGTACCAAAAGCTGGAATGCCCTCGGAGAAATGCTTACGTGTATTTTTTTCTATAGATGGAGCCTGCTTAGGATCCATTAATCCTGTGGTACGTTTGGTAATCAAGTCTGACAATGTAATGCCATCAATCAAATCTAGCGGATCGAGCACATTCCCTTTGGATTTACTCATTTTCTGGCCTTCAGCATCACGGATTAAACCAGTGATATAGACTTCCTTAAAAGGCACTTTACCTGTGAAATGTAATGACATCATCACCATACGAGCGACCCAGAAGAAAATGATATCAAAACCCGTCATCAAAACTGAAGTCGGCATAAATGTCTTCAATTCAGGCGTTTCTTCCGGCCAACCTAAGGTTGAGAATGGCCATAATGCCGAGGAAAACCAGGTATCCAGCACATCGTCGTCTTGTCGCAAATTTTCTTTGCCTGACAGTTTTTGCGCTTCCTCCAAATTGTGTGCGACGGTGATATTGCCATCGTCGTCATACCACGCAGGGATACGGTGACCCCACCAGAGTTGGCGCGAAATACACCAGTCTTGTATGTTCTCCAACCATTGATTATAAACATGACTCCAATTATCGGGCGTGAACTTTACTTCACCACTTGCCACGACTTCCAACCCTCGCTTAGCCAAGCTTTCCATCGCCACATACCATTGATCAGTCAGCATAGGCTCAATCACGGCGCTGGTACGATCACCTCGTGGCACCATCAATGTATGTGGTTTCGTTGCAACTAATAAACCTTGAGACTCCAGGTCAACCAGCATTTTTTTTCTGGCGTCAAAGCGATCCATGTCTTGATATTCAACCGGCGCTGCGTCATTTATTTTGCCATCTAAAGTGAAAATATTTAATGGCACCAGTTGATGTCGTTGTCCAACTTGATAATCATTAAAATCATGCGCCGGTGTAATCTTCAAACAGCCCGTACCAAAGGCTAAATCGACATAGGTATCTGCTATCACAGGAATACTGCGTTCGCATAAAGGCAAGCGTAGATGACGACCTATCAAGTGTTGATAACGCTCATCATCAGGATGCACAGCAACCGCCATATCGCCTAACATGGTTTCTGGACGAGTCGTAGCAACAATCATGCCTTCTGTTTCAGAAACACGACCGTTCTCCAACTCCAGCGGATAACGAATATGCCAGATTGAGCCATTTTCTTCTGTCGACACCACTTCCAAATCAGAAACAGCCGTTTGCAACACTGGATCCCAGTTTACCAAACGTTTCCCACGATAAATTAGTCCTTCTTGATGCAGCCGCACAAACACTTCCGTGACCGCACGAGATAGATCAGGATCCATGGTGAAGCGTTCACGCGACCAATCACAAGACGTACCTAAACGTCTCATTTGGCGGGTAATCGTTGAACCCGATTCCTCTTTCCATTGCCATACCTGCTCAAGAAACGCTTCACGCCCTAAATCACGGCGATTAACACCTTTCTGATCCAACTGACGCTCAACGACAATCTGGGTGGCAATACCGGCATGATCCGTTCCTGGCTGCCACAAGGTGTCATCTCCAAGCATCCGATGGTATCGCGTCAATGCATCCATCAATGTATGTTGAAATGCATGGCCCATATGCAACGTACCGGTGACGTTGGGTGGCGGCAACATAATGCAGTAGGCATCAGACGTTTCAGCTGCAAGGGGCTTAAAATAACCAGCTGATTCCCAGATGGCATACCAATGATTTTCGATGAGTTCGGGATTAAAGCTTTTTTCGAGTTCGTGTGCCATGGGAGCCAAAATTAAGAGTAATGCAAAGAAAGAGTCTATTATTCCCCAATGTCTGTCAGACAGGGGAGATCATGATTCCGCTGATTTTAGTGGTTATACGCTTCATGTTCAAGAATGCACCATTTAAGAGCGATTCACCATGAAAGGAGCGCTACAGATGGAGTATTCTTGAACATGAAGCGTATATTATAACGGAAGAGAGAAATGACTGACATGGTATCAACAATCATAGACACACAGATCGTTCAGATTTTGGTTAATTGTTTTTCCAATGCTTTGGTCAACATGATGCGATCAGATGTTTTCATTTCAATATTCACCTCATTCAATGCCGCATCTAACATTTGTTGCAGTGATAGCGAGCGCCCCATCTGCATTTGAATCGGGTTTGACTGAAGTAAAACAACCTCTGTCAGCGTTGGAATCTCATCATCAAATAGCGGCTCAGTTTTTGGCAAAACAGTTTCAGGAATCGACGAAACATTTTGAGATGAATCAACCACCTTATTTAAATCATTCGTTTCTTCAACCCGGTTCTTGTGTCGATGCAGCAACGCATCCAGCTTATTTAGGACCTCATCGTTGTCAAATTCTGTTGTTACTTTGCGCTTATTCATTATGTCAACATGATGTTATTACTTCAACCCACCTAATTTTCCAGCTTATAGTGATTAACTTCAAGCCCTTGTGCTTGATAATGCCGGTAACGCGCCCTGGCAGCTTTCTTATCTTCTACCGTTACGTCGGCAATTTCAATTATGCGATCAAAATGATCGAATGCAGGTGGGCATTCATCATCAAGGTTAAGTAGCACATGGCAATGCATTGCTTGCGCGATTTCACGGCCCAAGATGATCGGCGTCACATCAGCCAAGTCGCCATTCATTCGGCTGTGAGGTACAAAGCTAGTGGGCGAGAAAGCCCAAAGTAATTTATCCATTCGATCAAGCAGCGCATCATCCAATGAATAAATTATCACTTTCAAATCTTGCTGCACCGCTTTAGCACTTAATCGACAAGCCGTATGTAGCTTATCAACAGCTCCTGAATAGAAATAAATCTGCGTCATTTCACCAACCAGCTTCTGGTTACTCTAATTACTTCTTGGCGCGAGAAATTAAAAATTGCGTTAATAACGGCACAGGGCGACCCGTTGATCCTTTCTCCTTACCTGATTTCCATGCTGTTCCCGCGATATCCAAATGCGCCCAACGATAATCCTTGGTAAAGCGTGACAAGAAACAAGCCGCCGTAATGGTTCCACCCGCACGCCCACCAATATTGGCAATATCGGCAAAATTGCTCTTCAACAAATCCTGGTAGTCATCCCACAGAGGCAACTGCCAAGCACGATCCGTTGATTGCTCACTTGCGCTCAATATTTCTGCTGCCAATTTATCATCATTACTGATTAAACCCGTTGCCACATGCCCCAAGGCAATAACACAAGCACCCGTCAGGGTTGCGATATCGATCACTACATCAGGTTTATAGCGTGCCGCATAGGTCAACGCATCGCATAAAATCAAGCGACCTTCCGCATCAGTATTTAAAACCTCAATCGTTTGGCCCGACATACTGGTCACCACATCACCCGGCTTAGTCGCTAGACCATCAGGCATGTTTTCAGTTGCTGGCACAATACAAACCAAATTAATCGCCAGTTTCATTTCTGCAACAGCGGCAATCGTACCCAAAACACTGCCCGCACCACTCATGTCATACTTCATCTCGTCCATATCGGGCGAAGGCTTTAATGAAACACCGCCGGTATCAAAAGTAACCCCTTTGCCTACCAATACAACCGGCTTTTCCATTTTCTTAAGGCCTTGGTATTCCACCGCGATTAACTTGGCTGGTTGACGACTACCTTGCGAAACAGATAACAGTGAACCCATGCCAAGCTTCTGCATATCTTTCTCTTCAAGCACGGTAATTTTAAGCTTATGTGCTTTTGCTATCGCCTTTGCCTGATCAGCCAAATAAGTTGGCGTACAAACATTAGGTGCCATATTACCCAGGTCTTTTGCCAAACTCACACCATGGGCAATAGCCTGTCCCTGTTGTACAGACTCTTTTCCTACTGTCATTTTTTTGTTATCAACAGCATTCAGCGTTACTTGACTTAGTTTAGACTTATTCTCATCCTTTTTACTCTTGAGTGTATCAAAACAATAAACGCTCTCGAGTCCAAGCATAACGGCACGTGATACTTTCCAATCATCATCTCTCTCTTTAACTGGAATTTCTGTCAGAAAGAGTGTCGCATCCGCAGCGCCTGTTTTGTTTAGTGCATTAAAAGTGGTACGTATCGCACCAAGATAGGCATTGTCACCAAATTCTTTCTCTTTCCCAAGTCCTACCAGCAATACACGCTTGCACAATGTATTTGGCACATTGTGCAACAGTAACGTTGTATCTGCTTTTCCATCCAAGTCGCCATTTTTTAAAATACTGCTGATATAACCCTCAGTGGCTTTGTCCAATGCTTTTGCAGGGCCAGTCAGTTTACGAGATTCAAATACGCCCACCACAATGCAAGCGCCACGTTGTTTTTCCGGTTTTCCTACTTTTATTCCAAAATCCACAACTTACTCCTTTACTTTATTAAACATCTTCATGTAGTCTTGTTCCTACAGAACCTTACTAACAAAAGAAGGCCGTTTGACGAGCATTTGCCTTAAACCAAGGTGAACACTTACTGATTACTATAGCATTACACTGGATCTGGCAGAAGCAATAAGTGATCGGTGAAGGTTTTTTGCGCTTGTCTTTATCTAATTACCCATTATGGGCATGGAGCCACATAAATTATGTTGGTTTTAAAGAAACATATTTTTTATGTACTGAATCAACTTAGGTAAGAATAAAAAGTGGACGACAACTTAGCAAGGCGACTACGCTTTTGCACAACACTACCCAGCCTACCGGCAGTTGCCGTCAAGATCATTGACTTAGCTAATGATCCAGATGCCGATATAAATACAGCATGCGACTATATCTCACTTGATCCGGCACTTGCTGCAAAAATACTTAAAACAGCCAATTCACCATTATATAAATCACGACGTTCTGCAACCAATGTACGCCAAGCTATCAGTGTACTTGGCACACACTCAGTCATTGTTATCGCACTATCATTCTCATTAGCTAATTCGTTAATCAAGCACCCTGAACAATATTCCAGCGTCTTTGATAACAATATATTTTGGCGTCATTCAATTGCCTCGGCGCTCGCTTGTCGAGCATTAGGTGAAAAAGTTGGTCTTAATATTCCTGATGACTTACTACTCGCGGGACTCTTACAGGAAATTGGTATTATTGCTTTCAATGCCATGATGCCAGACGAATACGAACCGATATATGCATCAACAACTGATCACGACACCCTATTAAGAATTGAACGTGAAACTCTAGGCGCTGGGCATGACGAAATTGGCTATGCATTACTTAAACAATGGCACATTCCCGATTATATCGCTTTGGCTTGCATTGCCAGTCATAGCCAACCACCACCCAACGGAAACGACGCCAATCTACATGCCTGTGTTGCCGTATCTCGCTACATGGCGGACTATTTTCTAGACTCCGGCGATTCTGGCAAGATTTCTGCATTAACTAAAGCCGCTGAGTCCTGGCTAAATCTTGATGGTGATGCTTTAAAAGATGTCATTGACAGTATGGGTGTCGGATTAAGTTCAGTTGAGGACTTATTTGAAATCACCATTCATCATCCTTCAGAGATTTCTGGAATTTTATCGGAGGCGAAAGATTTACTCACGATTCAAATCTTATCCAGAGTACAGGAGTTAGAAGAGAAGTCACAACGTGACAGCTTAACCGGCGCACGTAATCGCGGCTACTTTGACGAAACACTTAAACGTGAATTTTGTTTATCTACCCAGCATACGCTACCACTAACCATTGCGATGATTGACCTTGATCATTTCAAAAATATTAATGACACATACGGGCACCTTGTCGGCGATGCTATCCTTGTCGCAGTCGTTAGCGCCATTTACGGTCAAATACGCCAAAATGATACACTAAGCCGCTATGGTGGTGAAGAGTTCGCTATTATTTTACCCGGCACACCCTTAGCTTCGGCTAAAAAATTAATGGCTCGTTTAAAGGACAGCATTGCTGACATTTCACATAAATTAGAGAGCAATCAATCAGTGAGTGTAACCGCATCAATTGGTATCGCATCTTTAGATGGCTCAAAACATTTCGAATATCCAGCCAATTTAATCAAGGCTGCAGATCTCGCACTTTATGCGGCCAAAAATTCAGGACGCAATCAAATTATTGAATGGAACAGCTCTCTTAGCTAAGGAATCTTTAATTAATCATGAACCTCATTATCCAAGGATTAGACGTTGAGAACAGCGATCTTAGAGCAATTGCAAAGCTCTCTGGCGCGGACCAAATCGAGCGTATCACGGGTCAAGCCTTTCGCTTACTCAATGCAAGCCCGCATCAAGACATTGCCGAATATTGCGCCGATGCTCATTTGGACTATGCTTTTGTTGACCCAAACATTCAACTGACTGATTTTGGTTTAATCGCAATGGACATGGACTCAACCCTACTCGCCATCGAGACCATTGATGAAGTGGCCGATATGCACCAAATTAGATCAGAAGTCGCTGCCATTACACTCAGCACCATGCGCGGCGATATTGGTTTTGAAGAGAGCATTACGCGTCGCACAGCATTACTCAAAGGATTGCACCAAAGTGCATTACAAAAGGTTTATGACGAACGCGTGAAACTCAGTCCGGGTGTAGAAAGAATGTTGCAACACGCCAATAAAGCTAATATCAAAACCATGGTGATTTCTGGTGGCTTCACATTTTTTACTGATCGAGTTAAAGAAAAATTGTCGTTGGATTATGCTGTGGCTAATACACTTGGAATTGAAAATGAACACATTACTGGCAAGATAGTCGGAACCATTATTGGCTCAGAAGGTAAAGCTGAGGTACTACGTCATGTACGCGACGCTCTCGGTCTAAAAAGCGAACATGTCATTGCCGTTGGTGATGGCGCTAATGATCTAAAAATGCTAGCGGAAGCTGGAACCAGCTTTGCTTATCATGCAAAGCCTGTGGTTCAGGAACAAGCCAGTTACGCTATCAATCACGTCGGTTTAGATGGGTTAATCAACTTATTCAACCCGCCAACATAATATTTCCTAATTAATAATCGGGATCGTACATTAAATTGCTGACATAATTATCCAAATCATCAGGCAGTGCCTCTTCAATCAAACCTTCATTCAGCGCAACACGACACACGGCCACGGCAATCCCATGAGAAACCTCGCGTATTCTGGTTAACGAAGGATACACCGAACCAGCCTCTATTTCTTGCTGAGATACCGTATTTGCAAGCGTCTCTGCCGCGGCAAGAAACATTTCCTGGGTCACTAAACGAGCAGCACTCGCTTGCACACCCAGACCAACACCCGGAAATATATAGGCATTATTGCCTTGCGCAGGTTTAAATGTTTTACCACCATAACTCACCGCATCAAAAGGACTTCCGCTAGCAAAAACTGCCCGTCCATCACTCCATTCATACGCTTGTTGAGCCGTACATTCGGTATGTGATGTTGGATTTGACAGCGCAATAATAACCGGGCGTTCATTTACCATAGCCATTTGACGCACAATGTCTTCGTTAAACGTTCCAGCCACGCCTGTTGCACCGATCAAAACATCAGGCTTTACAGAGCCAATCGCTGCAAGAAAGCTACATGCTGGGTGATCATGGGCAAATCGTTTAATCAATGGCTTAATATTTTCGCTACTAGAAACAACCAACCCTTGCCGACCAACAAACCACAGACGCGCTTCTGCTTGTCTTTCTGTTAGCCCTGCCGCACAAAGCGCCTTCATCATTAATTCGGCAATACCGCCCGCAGCTGAACCAGCACCAAGAAACATAATCGTTAATTCAGAAAATTTCTTTTGTGTAATGCGGCACGAGGTGTAAACACCTGCCAGGGTGACCGCAGCCGTTCCTTGGATATCATCGTTAAAACAACGCATCTTGCTAGCATAACGCTCTAAAAAATAAAACGCATTGGGCGTCAAAAAATCTTCAAATTGAATCAGTGCTTTTGGATAACGTGTTTGTACCGCTTCGACGAATTCATCCACCAATGAATGATAGGCTTCTCCTGACAAACGGGGAAATGGATAACCAAGATACAAAGGGTCTTCACGTATCGCAGTATTATTTGTACCCACATCCAACATAATGGGAATACAATTTTCGGGATTAATGCCTGCACAAGCAATATATAGCGCAATCTTACCAATTGGTATACCCATTCCATTTGCACCCAAATCACCCAACCCCAAGATGCGTTCACCATCAGTGACAACAATGATTCGGATATCCTTTTCCGGCCAATTTTCGAGCAAAGAAGCAATCTCGCCACGATCCTCCGGCGTAATATAAAGTCCCTGCGGCCTTCTGAAAATATGCGCGAATTCCTTGCATGCCTCGCCCACGGTTGGAGTGTAAACTAGCGGCATAATTTCTTCGATATGATCAATCATGGTTCGGTAGAAGAGATGCTGGTTACGCTCCAACAGTGCATTTAAGAAAATATACTTCTCAATGTCGTTATTTTTACGACGCATACTTCCCAATACACGTGCCTTCTGTTTATCAAGGTCAGTCACGACGTAGGGCAGCAGCCCACGCAACCCGAACTGGTCGCGCTCTTTTCGTGTAAAAGCAGTTGACTTAGTATGTCCGGGGTCGTCTAGTAACGCCTTTCCAAGTAGTTGTTTCATATTGATTCAATCTCCAAACAAACTGAGTATTCACGGATATCAAACAATCTATTTAATTCACAACAAAGCGGTTAAAATAATGAAAATGCACTATTTAAGTGTTAGACTTTAGACCCAGTTTAGTCTCTTTAATCAAATGTTGCTTATCTTTTAACTCATGAAACGGGGCTTAATTCTGAGTCAGCATTTAAATTAATCAAGTTTAATTTCTATACAACACATTATAAACATATCAATATGAACCAACCTGCAATCCCAACGGCTGATCCTAGCTTATATACCGAAGAAGAAGTCGCTTTACTTGTCCACAATTTTTATGCAAAAGCCAGGAAAGACCCTTCCCTAGGCCCTATTTTTGAGGAGCATGTGCTTGACTGGGACGCTCATTTTGTACAAATGACGAATTTCTGGTCAGCCCAATTACGTGGCACCAGCCGTTTTCGTGGCGCGCCCATGCCTAAGCATATCGTGCTGCCTGACCTTTCAGCCCCGTTATTTGAACGCTGGGTTCAACTCTTTAAAGAAACCACACAAGAACTTGGTAATCCTGGCTTAAAACTTCACGCTGACACGATTGCATCATTCATCGCTGGTAGACTATGGCAGGGTTACCAGCTCAGCAATGATCCCGGCAAACAACCTACAATGCTTTCATGTTAAATCACCACCTCCTCAGGCAATGCCTGGGGCTTATATCAGTTAACTCCTCAAAGGGACAGGAATATGACACCACCCAGAGGCAACGTTACATATCAGGCTCGGGTATTTTTTTGAGTTTTAAATTTATTAAAATTTAAGAAACCACGGAGATAGCAATTTTTATTGCTGTTACCTTGCTTAAAAGTCGCGCATTTTATGCACCCCAAATTCTGCACAAACAACTTGGAGAATCTTTTTTGTTTGCGTGGTAGAGCTTGCGAGGCGAGGCGAGGCAAGGCAAGGCAAGGCAAGACATACCAAGCACGAATGAGCCTATTGCAAGACCTTGGTAGCACGGTTTTTCTGCTAAACGTTATTTATATTCAACAGAAAACCTGTAACCAGCCCCACGAACAGTCTGCACTAATTTATCTTTACCCACATCTTCAAGGACTTTACGTAGCCTACGAATATGTACATCGACGGTGCGGTCTTCGATAAATACATGATCACCCCACACACGGTCAAGAAGCTGGGCGCGTGTATGCACTCGCTCTTTATGTGCCATCAAATAATGAAGCAAACGAAACTCCGTTGGTCCTAGTGTTAGCTCGGCAAATTTCAATTCTTTATTGTCCGTAACTATGGATACTCGATGGGTCGTTGGATCAAGTTTTAATCCATCAACCTCGAGAACTTCTTCTGATAACTCAGGCAAACGCCGACGCAATACAGCTTTGATACGAGCAATGAGTTCACGCGGGGAGAATGGTTTGGTGATGTAGTCATCCGCGCCTGCATCCAGCCCAAGAATTTTTTCATTTTCTTCCACTTTAGCGGTTAGCATGATGATAGGGACTGATTTTGTACGTGGCTCTCGTCGTAAGATTCGTGCAAATTCGACACCACTCATTTGCGGCAACATCCAATCCAGCAGCACAAGATCGGGTAACACATTGTTAACCATTCCCATAGCCTGCTCGGCATCGTCAGCGCATAAAACCATATGACCGTTTCTTTTTAAATTATATGAAATCAGCTCTTGTATGGCAGGTTCATCTTCAACAACTAATATAGTTACAGACATCACATCTCCACTTAACAAAACAAGATCAGCTCACAAGATATTGAAATGTTATAGAAGTTTTATGACATTTTTATGACATTAATATTTATCCTTACATTTTGTCGTGTGTAAGTGTGCCAGAGGCAAGCATTACATACAATTTACGTTAATTAACACTAATGTCATTAAAGTTTAATCTAGTTGCCATTAGTTTGTCATAGCGTATCGGTATCTTTCAGATTCAAATCTGAGACAAACAGTTTTATGACTTACTATATGAGGAAGCCATGCATAAGAAATTAAAAGATAGTTATGATTTAAAAAAATTTATAACGCTAACTTTATTTTTGACGTTACTTTATACATTTTTACTAAGTATAACTTTCTTTCCAGCAGTGAGTAGTGCAAATGATGACACTGGAACAAAGAAAGATTTTGGTACAAAGATGAAAAGATTATTGCATATACGATCACACCAATAGTGAGTAAAGCAAATTAGGCTGGCCCAAT
The DNA here is from genome assembly GCA_021774155.1 of Nitrosomonas sp. GTDB lineage: Bacteria > Pseudomonadota > Gammaproteobacteria > Burkholderiales > Nitrosomonadaceae > Nitrosomonas. The sequence goes on along the minus strand of JAJFJH010000187.1, from coordinate 2,241 downwards.
GAATCCGCTCAATGTTAGAGATGATGCGAATGTTTTACAAGCGACTGGTTATTACAGACCCGACTTGCATCGTGACCCTAAGTATGTCGCACCTGAAAGTTTCCCATCAAGCGTCCGTTTTTGTTGGACAAACACAGACAATGAAACAGCAAAGAAACTGGGTTTAAAACATATAAAAATCTAGAAAGGGTGATTAAATAAATATGAAATCAAAGTAATCTTTCTATCGCACGTTAATTTTCGTAAGATTGAAAAGAAAGCCGCTGATACGGCTTTCTCCTTGGCTTTATTAGAAAATTGTTAGGCCTAAAAATATAAATATAATAACTGTAATGGTATGATTTTCAGCTTAATGCGATAGACACCAAAAACTATTTGGGTATCTGAGACAACGCGTCAACATCACATTGAATTTACAAGGCAGCCACATGAAACTTTATTTGATATCAATCTGCTTATTACTCAGTGCTTGCGCCAGTTTGCCGCCTGCTTTCGACAATGCGCCGGCTACGGAAGTTACCTATAACCAAGTGCGTGAAGATTTAGCGAGTTATCACAATACAACGGTGCGCTGGGGTGGCGTCATTGTTAGTATAGAAAACACTGAGAATACCAGCTTGATAGAAATCACCCACTATCCACTCGATCATTATGGTCGACCCCAGTTAGATGAGACCAGCGCAGGGCAGTTTGTCATTAAAAGCGCCAAATTTCTGGATCCTGACATCTATGCAGCAGAAAGAGAAATTATCGTTTTGGGTGTCATTGATGGAGATATCGAACGAACATCAAATAACGAGACGCGTATTTTTCTGCCATTGATCAATTCCTCCGCCATTCATCTCTGGCCGATGAATTACCGGAACAATTATTACCGTCATTGCCCATCTTGCTATTTTAGACAGTTGTTTTGGTAAACGAGAAAATTTCTAATTCAACCAGTAGCCGCATAAATCTGCAATTAAATAGGTAAATGATTAGTTTCAAGAAGATGGCAATAAAATCTTGCATTTAACTCAAACGCATGCTGTTCATGAGGTATCGGGGATATTGGAAAACAAAAATGGTAAATTGTAAAAAATGTTTCAAATTCTATAATCGAGTTGTGGTGGAAGGATGTACTTTTTGCCATAAATATCAATTCCAAGAAAATATCTTATGTGATCTTTTGCGAGCAGAAAAAGATGAAAACCAATTAGAGCGCCATTCATTTAAGCGCAACTTATCGGTGGTTGGTGAAGATAAAAATTTTTATGAGTATATTCACAATGATAATGAAGAAATCAAATTGTCTGACCGTCAAAAATGGCTAAAGGCTTATGCTCTCCAGCAATGGAAATTCGATCCAGATAAAATATTTACCAACTTAAACTTTCATTTGTGCTTACTAATAAAGGAAAGAGAGCAACTATTAACTAGGGTCAAAGAAGATTTGGATAAAATATCATCTATATTTGTCGACACAGGTGATTCATTTGATGGGAAGGTAAGCTTTTTAAGTGCCGGGAAAGATCATGTTCATCTTCATATAAAATTATCACCAGATTATGCACCTGATGAAATAGTGGGAAAAATTGCAAGATTCTCTGAGGTTTCAATAAAAAAAGAATTCCCTGGGCTACTTGAGTGCAATGAAGAGCTTTTTGAAAAAACGTATTTTATTGAAACCATTGGTTAACGCGTAAAGCGCAATAAATTCCCCAATCAAGGAGTGCAGCCCCTTTTTCCTTACTTTTAACGAAAAGTAAAAAACATCCCAATATCTTTCCTATAGGCTTCGTATTTGTCGCCAAACTCCTGGATTAGGCTACGTTCTTCAAACTGAATACCAATGAATAAATAAATCGTTAGCAATACCGCTAATGCTAACCGGGTGACTGACATGTCTGGGGTTGCCCAGAAGACGATCAGTAGCCCTAGCATCATCGGGTGACGGCTGTATCGGTAGACCCACTGTCTTTTAAAATCCACTGGAATATAGGGTTTGTCTGTTGCGTATAACCAGGCTTGTCGTAAGCCCAGCAGTTCGAGATGATTGGTTACCAGTGTGGTGACTAAAACATACGCGATGCCAAAGACAGCCAGACCAAGTGTTGCAAGTCGAGCGTATTCATCTTCAATGGACCAGATGACGCCGGGAAGCGTTTGCCAATACCACAACATGACGGCCATAAGCATTCCTGCAGCCAGAACAAACGTCGACCGTTCCAAATGTTTGGGAATAATCTGTGTCCATTTCTG
>JAJFJH010000186.1 GCA_021774155.1 Nitrosomonas sp. | reverse complement strand
CCACAGCGACACAGCGACAATTAATGGCAAAAATGGCCAGCTCTCCACAAGCCATCGCTCAACGAAAATTCAGCGAGCAAATTCATAATAGTTCACATATGACGACGCAACGTCAGCAGATGGCGAAAGTATCTGGTGGTGTTGTGCAACGAGTAGAGGGCGAAGAAGAACTCATGCAAGGCAAATTCAAACCCATTCAACGAGTAGAGGAGGAAGAGTTATTGCAAGGTAAATTCAGCGTGGCGCAAAGAGCCGAAGAAGAGGAGTTGTTGCAGGGACAATTTGCACCGATTCAGCGGGTTGAGGAAGAGGAACTAATGCAGGGAAAATTTGATACGGCTCAACTGGCGCAGGCATCCACTGAAAAAATAAATAACACCGGGTTGCCCGACAATCTAAAGCAAGGCATTGAAAATCTATCCGGGATGTCGATGGACAACGTGAAAGTCCATTACAACTCGTCAAAACCCGCTCAATTGAATGCCCTGGCGTATGCGCAAGGGACGGATATTCATGTGGGTGCAGGGCAAGAAAAGCACTTGCCCCATGAAGCATGGCATGTCGTGCAGCAGGCGCAGGGTCGAGTGAAGCCTACGGTGCAGATGAAGGATGGGGTGGGTGTTAATAATGACCAGGGGTTGGAGAGAGAGGCGGATTTGATGGGGGCGAAGGCGGTTTCGTCTGGGGTGGAGCAGTCAAGGCAGGACTTAGGTGGTTCGATCGAGTCTGACCCCATTGGATTGAGAGCCGAATACATCCCTATTCGATTGCGTCTCAATAGCGCGGCGCAACTGACATACCATTACTCGGCTAACGCGGCCGATTGCAAGGATGTCGGAGATAATGACAGGCCGAAAGTATCTGTCGAAGAAGTCGTCAAACAAATAACGAACGCAGAGGTAGTTAAATACCGCGACGCGACCGACGGCGGCGACATGTATATCAAGACCGATTGGCACGTTAGCGGATCTGACTCAGAGGTGCACTTCACAGCAGTACTGGGAATGAATAAAAAACCGTGGAAGAGCGATCAGTATCCAGTCAGGACTATCCATGGCTACCCGAACGCAACTGTCAAAGTGTTCAATAATGAGCTGAAGGCGAAATAGGGATGATTCGTAAATTAAAGGAACAGATAGCGTTCGACGGAATCAACGGGGTGTGCGGCCGAGCAAGGTCGATAATTCCAGCGGGTGGAAATCCCGTCCCGGCAAAGTAGGTCAACCACCGGGTAGCAAACATCGGGCAGGCGGAGGTAACTCCAAATGTTAAGCACGATGGGCGCGAGCCAATAGGCCGTAAACGACAGTTGAGGTAGATTTAGCGCAGTAGGGTGAATAAGCCCGTACCATCCATCGTAAAGTGAATTTTACAAACGCTTGTTATTTTAAAATTGTAACAACTAATCAAATTTTTAACTGAACGATCCAATACAAAAAGGGTTCATTCATGAAACAAGCAACTTGGTGGTGGTTATCTTCCGTAGTATCGACTTGTTTGGTTATCGTGCTGATTAGTATGTGGGTGAAAATGAATAATTATGACGTAGAACCCACTCCATTAGAGAATGCGCAGGCTGCCGATGCTTATCTTAAAGCAAACTGGGAAGATCGATTGAGCAGTTCCACGACCGCAATGGGACCCACCACTAAGGTCAAAACGGGCATTTTTATTCAATCCTTACAGTTTTCTAGTGCCTCTGAAGTTAATTTGTCCGGATATATCTGGCAACGTTACCAAGATGGCGTGCATGACGATATCAAGCCTAGCAGCGGCGAAGTTGGTTTCGTTCTTCCCGAACAAGTGAATACGGGCAACGATATTAATCCACGTGAAGTTTATCGCGATCGTGAGGGGGACGAGGAAGTCATCGGTTGGTATTTCGAAGCGACCTTACGTCAGTCGTTTGATTACGTAGACTACCCTTTTGATCACAAAACGGTTTGGGTACGTATGTGGCCCAGGGAATTTTCTAAAAACATCGTCCTAGTGCCTGATTTTGGTGCGTATAAATCTACAGGCTTGAATGATGTCTTTGGTATAGAAAAGAATATCGTGCTTGGCACATGGGTACGAGAGAATACTTATTTTGACTATAAATTAAAGAGTTATGATACGGACTTCGGCATGTCTCATTACATCGGTCAAGATAACTTTCCCGAACTGCACTACAATTTCGTCCTCAAAAGAAAGTTCGAAAACGCATTTGTTGTCTATCTGCTGCCGCTTTTTTTGGTTGCTGCGTTATTATTCTCTGCACTACTAACGGTTTCCTCCAACGACAAATTGTCGAGCAAGTTTGGCTTTAGCGTCTCAGGTTTTATTGGCGCCTGTTCAGCTCTGTTCTTTGTGGTGATGTTGGCGCACATTCAATTGCGCGAACAGTTTGCAGGCTCGGCCACGGTTTATATCGAGACCTTTTATATCTTGATGTACGCGCTACTTGTCGCCGCCACCGCTAACACCTATTTGTTCTCCGTCAATTCAGGTCGTTGGTTGAAGATCATTCAGTACCAAGATAACATCATTGCTAAGGTGGCCTATTGGCCGGTTGTTTTGAGTTGTTTAATTGTCATTACCTGGATGTTTTTGTGAAGATAATGTGCAAACAATACGTAGGTGCCTTGGCTCTGTTTGTATTCCATCAGTGATGTTTTTTACCGCGTGGTCATCAGCAACCATTCAATCACGGAAGTTAACCCGATGAGAGCACCCGCAGACAAATCACCTGATACTCAGCATCAAACTGTTGCTCATACTGCGACTCAGAAGCAGGATCGTTCCGACGCTGAATTGCAATTTATCGACAACCGTGCGGAAACCACCAGCCTGCGGCAATTGCAAGAAGCTGTCGACAATAGCCCACGGACGCAAGGCTTGGCGCAGTTAAAAGGCATGATGAACAGTAGTCCCCGCAGAGGCGCGATGCAGTCGTTACAAGCGATGGTTGATAATCGTCCGAGTCGGACGTCTGTGGAATCGCAGGCTGGAGCGGACGATGTGACGGTGCAGCGGGTTGAGGATGAGGCCGTATTACAGGGGGGATTTGACGCTGAATCTCCCGCGCAGTTGGCGCAACCAGTGGAAGATAAACCTAACAACACGGGCCTGCCGGATAATCTTAAGGCGGGCGTTGAGTCGCTGTCTGGCCTGTCGCTGGATAATGTGAAGGTGCATTACAACTCGTCTGAGCCGGCGCAATTGAATGCACATGCTTATGCACAGGGGACGGATATTCATCTGGGGCCGAGGCAGGAGCAGCATTTGCCGCATGAAGCTTGGCATGTGGTGCAGCAGGCGCAGGGAAGGGTTAAGCCTACTGTGCAGATGAAGGGTGGGGTGGGAGTTAATGATGATGTGGGGTTGGAGCGGGAGGCGGATTTGATGGGGAGGAGGGTGGAGGCTGGGTTTGTGCAGGCTAGGCAGGAGTTTGGTGGTTCTATTGTAGAAAAAACTGTCACCTCAACCGACGCATGTCACCCTATCATACAAAGATGTGATACTGACAGTGAAGAGGAAGATTCAGAAATGGATATCAGCATCGAATCAGAAGACGCTAATGATGAGGACTTTGACCCGGCGATCTATCAAGAGGAAGATGAAATACAAGACGCCATCGACGATGCAGTACCGGCATGGCAAGCGAACATTCCGTACAATACATACCAGACTACCGTTACAGGATCGAAATACTGGACCCCCAACGATGGATTAGTGGATTTTGATGCTCCAAAGCACGGAACAGCACCAATAGTTAAAGCGGGATCTGTAAATGTTGTGACGGACAATCTTCAGCAATATATACCAAATAACGTGTTTTATATGGGAAATGCCGCAGTTGCTAGTAGAGGAAATCATAATACTGTAGCAAATATCCTATACGAGCAGGCACATCCATCACAATACGGTGGCAACTCGCCTCCAAATTTCACTTGGCACCACAACGCTTTTGTAGTAGGTCAATTAGATTTATTAGATCGTTCTGATCACGCGAAAATAAAACATAAAGGGGGGCACAGTGTATGGGGAACATAGCATAACCTGGGCTTGTATATCACCTAGCACCCACCGCTAGCACGGTCTTGGGGCCACAATTCCTGTCTTTGGGGTCAGGTCTAGATAAGATGATTTATGTATGCTAATATCAACTCTATGAGCAGACCTATAAGAATTGAATTTTCTGGTGCCTTTTATCATGTGACCGCTCGCGGTGATCGGCGTGAGAATATTTATGATGATGATACTGATCGAGAAAGATTCCTTGCGATTTTGGGGCAAGTCATTGAAGACTATAATTGGGTTTGTCATGCTTATTGTTTGATGAGCAATCACTATCATTTGTTGATTGAAACGCCAGACGGCAATTTGTCGAAGGGTATGCGCCAATTGAACGGCGTGTTTACCCAGGCATCGAATCGTCGCCATCAGCGTAG
>JAJFJH010000185.1 GCA_021774155.1 Nitrosomonas sp. | reverse complement strand
TTGCAGGCGCAACTGGATGTGGTGAAACAAAACAACTTGGCTTCTTGCTATATCCGCCCGATTGCATTTTATGGCTCTGAAGCCATGGGGCTTTCTGCTAAAACGCTGTCGGTACATATAGCGATTGCGGCTTGGTCGTGGGGAACCTATTTAGGCCCAGAGAGCTTGGAGCATGGCATTCGTGTCAAAACGTCCTCATTTACTCGCCACCATGTGAATGTCAACATGTGCCGAGCTAAGTCGGTAACGACTTATGCTAATTCAATTTTGGCGCACCAAGAGGTCGCTCAAGATGGCTATCAGGAAGCCTTATTGCTGGATGTGGATGGTTATGTTGCGGAAGGCTCGGGTGAAAATCTGTTTATAATTAAACGGGGCAAAATCTACACGCCGGATTTAACCTCTTGTCTGGAAGGTATCACCCGCGCTTCGGTCATTACGCTGGCTGAAGAGATTGGTATTCCGGTGATTGAAAAACGCATTACTCGCGATGAAATCTATTGTGCGGATGAGGCGTTCTTCACCGGCACGGCTGCCGAGGTGACGCCGATTCGTGAGCTAGACAATCGCACCATAGGTGAAGGCAAACGTGGCCCTATCACCACTCAACTACAAGCCATGTATTTTGATTGCGTCGCTGGCAAAGCACCCAAGCATATGGATTGGCTCTCATTTGTTAATTAAGGCTCACCGGAGTAACTGATTATGACTCAAAAAACTAATAACAAGGCGCGTGAAGTCGAAGTCACGACTGAAGACTTACCCTTACACTGCCCAACCCCTGCCATGGAATTATGGAACACGCACCCCCGTGTGTTCTTGCCCATTGAAAACACAGGCGAAGCGTTGTGTCCCTACTGCGGCACCCATTACACACTCAAAGGTGGCGCAGTCGCTGGTCACCATTAAAGACTGATCATGCAAAATATCCCCCAGGAAATTTTCAAAGCCTACGATATTCGTGGCGTTGTTGATACGGCATTAAGCGTTGAAGTCGTCACTGCCATTGGTCATGCCATTGGCTCAGAAGCTAAAGCACGTAATCTCACTGCGATTGCCATTGGGCGCGATGGTCGCTTGTCAGGACCAAGCCTTATCGCCGCACTGGCAAAGGGTATTCAAAAAAGTGGCATTGATGTTGTTGATGTCGGTATGGTGGCAACACCCATGGTGTACTACGCGGCACATGAATTGTGTGATTACTCTGGTGTGATGGTAACCGGCAGTCACAATCCACCGGAATATAATGGCCTAAAAATCGTCCTGGGTGGTGAAACATTGGCGTCAGAAACCATTCAGGCACTGCGCTTACGCATAGAGAACGATGATCTGACGCACGGCAATGGCAGTTATCGTCAACATGATATTGTCGACACCTACTTACAGCGCATCAGCAGCGATATTAAATTATCCCGCCCGTTAAAGGTTATGATCGATTGCGGCAATGGCGTCGCTGGTGCGTTTGCACCTAAGCTTTATCGTAATTTAGGCTGCGAAGTGACTGAGTTATTTTGCGAAGTGGACGGTAATTTCCCCAACCACCACCCTGATCCATCGATGCCTGAAAACTTGCAAGACTTGATTCATGCATTAAAAACATCCGATGCAGACATCGGCCTTGCATTCGATGGCGATGGCGATCGTCTGGGGGTGGTGACTAAAAACGGAGATATTGTTATTGCCGACCGTCAGCTGATGCTATTTGCTGCTGACGTATTATCACGAAATCCTGGCGGACAAATCATTTTTGACGTGAAATGCACACGTAATCTGGCGCCATGGATTGAACAACATGGCGGCCAACCTGTTATGTGGAAAACCGGGCATTCCTTTATCAAGCGCAAACTTAGCGAAACAGGAGCATTACTCGCCGGTGAAATGAGCGGCCATTTTTTCTTTAAAGAACGCTGGTATGGTTTTGATGATGGCCTTTATGCTGGTGCGCGGCTATTGGAACTTATCAGCCACTTGCCCGATATTAACGCCGCATTTGATGCACTACCAGACACTATTAATACACCTGAATTACACATCAAACTCAAAGAAGGTGAAAATTACGCATTGATAGCGCAACTACAGCAAACCGCGAAATTCACCGATGCAGATCACGTCATCACCATTGATGGACTGCGCGTTGAATATGCCGACGGTTTTGGACTGATGCGTTCATCCAACACAACCCCAGTGATTGTATTGCGCTTTGAAGCTGATAATGAGGCTGCAATTAAACGCATTCAACAAGATTTCCGCCAAAATATTTTGCAAGCTAAACCGGATGCGGCATTACCGTTTTAATCCAAGTAAAACTTAATATCCAATTCATCCGACTATGAAAATTGCAATAGCTCAGATTAATTGTACGGTCGGTGATCTTGCGGGCAATACAGCAAAAATTCTCGCCGCAACAGAACAGGCTAAACTCGCTGGCGCTGAATTAGTCATCACCCCTGAATTAGCGCTGTGCGGTTATCCCCCACAAGATTTATTGCTACGCACAGAGTTTTATTTGGCGTGTGGCGAAGCGCTG
>JAJFJH010000184.1 GCA_021774155.1 Nitrosomonas sp. | reverse complement strand
GAGCCTGTTGCGGCAACGGGTTTATGCATTAGCCTCAGGCTATGAAGACCTCAATGATCACCAGCAGTTACGAGACGATGTCGCGATTCAGGCCGCTGTTGATCGCACGGATGTACTGGCAAGCAGTTCAACTTTGTGTCGCTGGGAGAATCGCTCGGATCGGCTGGCAGCGTGGGGTGTTCATGAGGTTATGGCTGATCAATTTGTCGCCTCATTTGATGACGTTCCGAAAGAGCTAACCCTGGACTTTGATGCGACTGATGATGCGGTCCATGGCAAGCAAGAAGGTCGCTCTTTTAATGGCTACTATGATCATTATTGTTTCCTGCCTCTGTATGTATTCTGCAAAGATCAACTGCTGGTCAGCTACCTGCGGCCAAGCAATGTAGATGGCGCCAAACATACCTGGGCTATTTTGTCGTTGCTGGTGAGACGGCTCAGGCAAGCTTGGCCGCAAGTTAAGATTATTTTTCGTGGAGACAGCGGTTTTTGTCGCCATAAAATGCTGACATGGTGTGAACGCCACGATGTGGGCTACATCGTTGGCATTGCTCAAAATAAGCGCCTGAATGCGCTTGCGGCACAATGGCAGCAAGAAGCAAAGGAAGATTTTACTGAGTCCGGTGTGAAAGTACGCAGATTTAACGCGTGTCAATATGCAGCAAAAAGTTGGCGTCGTTTAAGACGCATTATCGTCAAAACGGAGCACACTGAAAAAGGTGCTAACACACGTTATGTGGTAACCAATTTGGAAGGTCATCCACCGTTCCTCTACGATACACTTTACTGCGCACGCGGCGACATGGAAAACCGCATCAAGGAGCAACAGCTGGATCTATTTGCAGATCGCACCAGTTGCCATCGCCGGTGGCCCAATCAGCTCCGTTTACTACTTTCATCATTGGCCTACATCTTGTTGGAATCCATGCGGCGGCTTGCTTTACAAGGCACAGAATTGGCTCACGCTTACGTCGGCACGCTACGTCTAAAACTGATCAAAATCGGTGCCGTCATCCTGCGCAACACCCGGCGTATTCGTTTCTTGCTATCGAGTGCTTGTCCAAATCAAAAACTATTCTTCCACGTCGCAGAAAAACTCGCCCCAGGATAGCTGAAACTTGGTTCAAGATCATCAACGACCGCATTAAAGAGTATGCGGCGGCTCTCTATACTTATCTTTTGGCAAAGGTTTCATTATCGTCATTACTCTCAATGAAAATGACAAAAAAATACATTACAAAGCTTAGATTTTTCGACTGAATTGTTATTTATTTGAAAAAATAACATTTGCCTACCAAAATGCTGCTGCCGGTGAGACTCATGCAATATTGGGGCTAGATCATCTCGTTTGTTTTTCGAAAAAAACCATTCATCAGAAAGCTTATATGCATAAACCTCTATAGATCGTTTCATCATCCAGCCTTTCATCACAGTTCCATATTATACAAATCGTCTATTTCGCATGGCAAGATGCCGATATAGGTTAAGGTTTCATCTTCGCTGCTATGGCCGAGCGCTTGGGAAATTAGCGCTAAAGGCGAATGAAACGTCACGCGTTGGTGATACCCCCAAGTCTTGCGCATCGTATGGGAACCAAAACGCCCACGAACCCCGGCGGCATGACACCATTTCTTAACCAGCGCGGTAACGCTGGGTACCAGCAACGCCGCGCGGCGATTATTATTTGAAAGAAATAGCGGTGCATCGGGGCAAAAATAGTTTGAGTGTTCTTCTTCATAAACATCAAGCCAGTTTTGCACCGCGCATATTGTGAGTGGGTTTAATGGCGTAACACGGTATTTATTCGTTTTGGATTGTTTGAGTTCCAACCTGTCACCTTCTTTTAAATTCTGCACATGCCCGACCTTGATTGAGAGCAATTCATTGGCTCGCCATGCGGTATTAATTCCCAAAGTAAACAGGCATAAATCACGAATTTTATGTTCTCGCGCCAGACTTTCTTTAATCAGTGCAAGCGCCTGTAAGTCACGGATCGGGTCTACCTTGATGGATGACCCTTCCTTTGGATGATGAGGATTTTGTCCTGTCTTAAATCCCATGCATCTTGCCCAATTGAATCCGTAACACTGGGGTTCTTATTAACTTGTCCCTGAAAGTTAGTCAAGCATCTATTACACCCGCATACATGGGCATTCTAAAAACACATTGCTTATGAGTTTCTCTCAAAAAACACCTCGTAAACACGCGTGGTCACTGGGCTTATTAACTTTCAGGGAGAAGTTAATATTGAAATCAATTGCCAATCATATGTCAAATACTTTGACGCTTACTCATGCAAAAACCCATTCGTTTATATCTAAAAAATGCTGTCTTGAGTGTTATCTTGACGGTTGTTTTTTTAGCGCCCGTATACAGCGCAGAACAAGCAACCATTTCTGCAAAAAACGATTACATACCATGTGATGTGCAACCATGCGTAAAAGTTGCAGGTAGTGAATGGTCTGAGCAAAATCCAAACGGAGTAGCCGTTGCTGTGCGCATGGGGGTC